>DASWFH010000001.1:0-2147 GCA_036394355.1 Allostellaceae bacterium
GCGAAAGGGGCGCCGAAGATCGACATCATCGAGCCGATATTGACGATCTTGCCGCCGCCGCCGCCGACCATCTCGGGATAGGCCGCCTGCGCGCAGACGAAGGCGCTCGACAGGTTGGTGACCAGCACGGTGTTCCATTCCTCGATCGTATATTCCTCCGGGCGCTTCCTGATGTTGATGCCGGCATTGTTGACGAGGATGTCGAGCCGCCCGAACGCCTTGACCGCGGCGCCGACGAGCGTGCGGCACGATTCCTCGCGCGTCACGTCGGCGACGATGCCGGCGACCTTGGCGCCGCCCTCGCGCAGCTCGGCCGCGGCCGTCTCGCATTTCTCCTTGTTGCGGCCGACGATGACGACGGTGGCGCCGGCGGCGCCGAGCCCGCGCGCCATGCCGAGGCCGATGCCGCCATTGCCGCCGGTGACGATCGCCACTTTGCCGGTGAGATCGAAAAGCTCCATGAGGCTCCTTCCACGTCGAGGCCTTGTAATGCGTGTCCTCGATGATAGGCTCGTCGCGGCAATGAGGGAAAGGTGGGGGGCCATGTTCGCGCCGGATCTGCTCAACGACCGCGTCGTGCTCGTCACCGGCGGCGGCACCGGGCTCGGCAAGGCGATGGGGCGGCGCTTCATGGCGCTCGGCGCTGAGCTCATGATCTGCGGCCGGCGCGAGGGCGTGCTGGCCGAGGCGGCACAGGAATTTGCCGCCGCGTTTGGCCGGAAGGTGCGCACGCATCCCGTCGACATCCGCAATCCCGAAGCGGTCGAGGAGATGATGGACGCCGCCTTCAAGGACCGGCCGCTCGACATCCTCGTCAACAACGCCGCCGCCAATTTCGTGGCGCGCACGGAGACGCCGTCGATGCGCGCCGTCGACAGCGTGCTCAACATCACCTTGCACGGCACGGCTTATTGCACGCTGGCGGCGGGACGGCGCTGGATCGAGCGCGGCCATGCCGGCACCGTGCTGAGCATCGTCACCGGCGCCGCCTTCCATGGCTCGCCCTATGCCGTGCCCTCGGCCATGGCCAAAGCGGGCGTCCTCGCCATGACGCGCAGCCTCGCCGTCGAATGGGGGCCGCAGCGCATCCGCCTCGTCGCGATATCGCCGGGCGCCTTCCCGACGCCCGGCGCCAGCGAGCGGCTGGTGCCCGACGCGGCGGCCGGCACGCACGGCACCGACAACCCGCTGGGACGGCCGGGCCGGCCCGAGGAGCTGGCCGATCTCGCCGCCTTCCTCGTCTCCGACCATGCCGCCTACATCCAGGGCGAGTGCGTCACCATCGATGGCGGCCGCTGGCTCAAGGGCGCCGGCACCTTCTCGCATCTCGAGGCGCTCAGCGACGAGCAATGGGCAGCGATGCGCCGGCGCGGCCGGGGGTGATCGCCAAGCGGGCGGGAAAGCGACGCATTTTAGCTCTTTTTTACTAAGAGTTTAGGTCTCGTTTACCAAAAGATGGCTAGGCTGCTCCAGCACCGGTGCCGCCGGCGCCTCTTCGAGAGGAACGTGATGAAGCGCATCAATAAGGTACAGGTGGGGCAGAGGTTCCGCGCCATCGGCGTGACGGGCAAGCCGACCTACGCTTACGAAGTCGAGGCGATGTTCCGCAGCAACATCGACGAGCACGACTATGCGCGGCTCGTCGAGATCGTCGACCGGACGCGCACCAAGACGATCGCCGTCGCCACCCTGATGGACCCCCGCGATTACGTGCCGCTGCCGCTGGACGGTGCGCCGAAAGGGCCTCCTCCGACGGGCCTGGGCGAGGGCGAGATCGGCCGCGCCGTCCTGAACTCCGTCCGGTAGACTCGAGGCTCATAACCGGTAGAACGGCTGCGGCGAGACAGACGGCGGCTGAGAACTGACGGCGAGCTTCCGCTCGGCCTGGACCGTCCTCCCTTGCGGCGCCGTCGTCGCCGCGGCGGCGCTGCTGCGGGCGCTGCTTAAGGATCGGCAGCCTAACGTGCGGGTTGCGGCCGGCCTGAGGCACTCTAAAGGGCCCGCAGGAACGCCACCAAATCCTGTTTCTCCTGCGGCGCCAGCTTTGTGCCAAGGATCAGGTTGAAGAACTCGACCGTGTCATCCAGCGTCAGCAGACGCTCGTCGTGCAGGTAGGGCGGGTTGTCCTTGATGCCGCGCAGCGGAAA
>DASWFH010000002.1:0-4005 GCA_036394355.1 Allostellaceae bacterium
GCACCGACGCCGCCGTCGACGAATGACGACCCTGCCGGATTGGCGACGTAGCCACGCGCGTCGGGACGATTTTCCGTATAGAACGGAAGCCGCGGATTGGCAGGAGTTCCAATGTTGCTGGCGGTGAAGTCGGTGAACAACGGGTCCTCGCCAGGCCCGCCGTCGCGGTGACAGGCGTTGCATTGCGCCTTGCCGCGGAACAGGTCGTAGCCCGCCTGCTCCTGCGGCGTGAACTGCGCCTTGCCAGCGAGCACCGCGTCGAATTTCGAGGTAAACGGAGACACCTCGGCGGAGGCCTCGTAGCCGGCGATGGATTGCGCCATCTGGTCGAAGGTGGTGCCGGCGCGGCCGCGATCGAGCGGGCCGAGATGGACCGGCATCGGCTCGCCGGCGGGTGGCGGCCCCGGCTTGGCGCAGACCTGCTCCACGTCGCCGGGCCAGGCGATGGCGAAGGCCTGCCGTCCCCACACGCTTTCGAACAGGGCGCGATAGGGCCGCTGCGACGCGCGATAGACGGCGCAGGCGATATCGGGCAGGCCCATTTCCACCGGGTTGGTCGGCGGCCCTTGCGCCTGCTCGGCGGCCGGGTTGCCGAGCCGGCGGCCGGTCGCACGCATGTCCCAGAAATTGCCGCCGACGAGGTCGCCGCGGCCGGGATTGTAATGCAGCACGGGCGAGAGCGGCGCATAGGCGTGCGTTTGCGGCTTGCGGTTGCTGAAGCGCGTGCGCACCGACCCGGGATAGGCGGCAGTGGTCCGGTTCAGCTCCGACACGGGACCGGTAAAGCCCATCTCGGGCATGTGGCAGAAAGCACAAGCCTCGTTGCGGTTCACCGAGAGCTGCTTATCGTAGAGCATCAGCTTGCCGAGCAACTCGATTTCCTGGACCTGATTGTCCGGCGGCGCGGCCAGCCGCGCGATCGTTTGCGCCTCGATGCGGTCGATTTCGGCCTCGACCTGCGCCATTTCCTGCAGCGCCTGAGGCGAGAGCATTGCGTTGCTCTCCGTCGCGCCCGGCGCATCCGCGCCCAGCGTGGCGGCGGCCATGGCCACTGCGATCGACAACAGCGCGCGCTGTACCTTCACTTTGGATCCTCCGCGAGCCGGCTGAACCGCGTGCGCACAATATGCCGCGCAAACCGCAAGTCGAGTCCCAAAAAGCAGCGCGCGGCCCGAAGGCCGCAACCGCAAGTGCAAGCCTGTGTCGACCTACTCCGGCACGCCCGCCATGCGCAGGCTCTCGACATGGAGCCGGCGAGGCTCGGCGTCTCTGAACCCCGTGAAAATCGGGCGCCTGATGGCGCCCGTACCACCGTTCTGGCGTTCGCTCGAGACTCGCTATCCGCCGCGCAGCATGCCGGCGATGCGCTCGGCGAGTTCGTTCTGCCGGTAGGGCTTGCTCAGCATGGCGAAGCCTTCATCCGCGCGGTCCTCGGCCGCGGCGGCGTAGCCCGTGGTGAGCAGGACCTTGAGATCCCCGCGCAGCTGCCGCGCCTCGCGCGCCAGGTCGACGCCGTTCATCCCGCCGGGCATGACGATGTCGGTGAACAGGAGATCGATCGGCTCGCCGCGGCGTAGGAGCGCCAGCGCGCCCGCTGCGTCGGCCGCGGTCAGCGTGCGATAGCCGAGCGCCGCGAGGGCCGCCTGGGCGGTCTCCCGCACCGCCTCGTCATCCTCGACGATCAGCACGGTTGCCGCGGACGCCGCCGCCGCGGATCGCTCGGCCGCCGCTGTTGCGCGTCGCTCGGCGGGCGCGTCGACGCAGGGCATGTAGAGCCGCACGGTCGTCCCTTGGCCGGGCTCGCTTTCGATCGTGACATGGCCGCCGGATTGTTTGGTGAAGCCATAGACCTGGGAGAGGCCGAGCCCCGAGCCCTTGCCGACCTCCTTGGTGGTGAAGAACGGGTTGAAGGCCTGCGCCAGCACGTCGGGCGTCATGCCCGCGCCGGTATCGCTGACGCTGACGAGGACATAGCGCCCCGGCGCCATCTCGGGATCGGGCCGCGCCGCGTCCTGCGGCAAGACGGCGTCACGCGTCGCCAGGGTGATGCGGGCGCCGGCCGGCGTCGCGTCGCGCGCGTTGACGACGAGGTTCAGGATCGCCGATTGGAACTGCGCCGGGTCCATGCGGCACGCGCCGACGCCGGCATCGAGGGTGACCGTGAAGGCGATGCTCTCGCCGACGGCGCGCTGAATCAGCGTCTCGAATTCACGCAGCAGGCGGTTCACGTCGACCACTTCCGGGTGCAGCATCTGCTGCCGCGAGAAGGCGAGGAGCTGTTGCGTCAGCTGCGCGCCGCGCTCGGCGGCACGCATCGCCGTCGCCAGCTGCTTGCGCAGCGGGCCGGCAAGGCTGCCGGCGTGGAGCACGATGTCGAGGCCGCCCATGATGGCGGTAAGCAGGTTGTTGAAATCGTGGGCGACGCCGCCGGTGAGCTGGCCCACCGCCTCCATCTTCTGCGCCCGGTAGAGCGAGGCCTCGAGCTCCTCGCGCCGGCGCGCCTCGGCATTCGCCTGAAACAGCGCCGCGCGCTCGCGCGCGGTGCGCCGCAGGGCGACGACGGTGAGGGTGACGAGGCACAGCGTCGCGGGCAGGCCGAACACGAGATGGCTCGCCATTTTCTGCCACCAGCGCCGTGTCACCGTCGCGGAGTCGATGCCGACGGCGACATAGACCGGGTAGGAGCCGAGCTTGCCGTAGCTGAAGAGACGCTCGTTGCCGTCGACGGCGGACACGGCGGTGTAGCCGCCGCGCTCGGGATTCGCCGCGATGGCCCGCCGGAAGCCGGTTTCCGGCGACAGCACGATGCCGGGCCGCACGTCCGGGTAGCGCGCCAGCATCGCGCCGTCGGCGCGGATGATCGAGATGGCGTAATCCGTGCCGAAGGCGGCGTCGTAATAGGCGCGGAAATATTCCGGCCGCATCGACGCGAAGATGAAGCCGCCGTCCGGCGTGCGCTGCGAATTCGGCTTGTAGCGGGTGAAGAGGAATTGCGGCTGCTTGGTGTAGGTGCCGAGGCTCAGCTCGCTGATGAACAGGTCCTCGTCGCTTTCGCGCGGTACCCGCAGGAAGTCATGCTGCCCGACGAGGACGGGCGGCAAGTCGAGATTCGAGGCGACGATGCGCCGATCGGGCGCGATGAAGCCGAGCACCGCCACATGCGGAACATCGTCGGCGAGGTGCTTGAGGTAGGCATGCACGGCCGGATCCGCTGCGATCTCCTGCCAATCGAGGCCGCCGAACCGCTCGGCGATGCGGTCGAGCACCAGCTCATTCGTCTGGAAGATCTTGAGCGCATGCTCGTGCGCCGCGTCGCTGGTGCGCGTCAGCTGCGTCTGCGCCTCCTCGAAGCTCCACTGGTAATTGAGCCAGGCCGCCGCGCCGAACAGCGCCAGCGGCACGATGATGACGGCCGTGAGCAGGAGCTTGAGCGGCCGAAGGGTCCCGGCCCGGCTCTGCACCGCAAGAGTCTGCACCAGCGCCCCGGAAAGTTGTGTCGCCTGGGAATGTTCCCGCAGGCCATCATAGTCGGCGGCGGCCCGCCTCGGCCAGCGGAACTAGGGCAGGTCTACTCCGCTACCCAGTGTTTCGCCGCGGCATCGTCGCTCGCCTGGGCCTCGACCCAGCGCGCGCCCTCGGGCGTCTCCTCGAGCTTCCAGAACGGCGCCTTGGTCTTGAGCCAATCGATCAGGAAATGACAGGCGGCGAACGCCGCTTCGCGGTGCGCCGAGGCGGTGGCGACGAGGACGATGCGCTCGCCGGGCTCGAGCCGCCCGTAACGGTGGATGATCAGCACGGCGTCGAGCGGCCAGCGCCGGCGCGCCTCGTCCTCGATCGCCGCGAGCTCGCGCTCGGTCATGCCGGGATAATGCTCGAGCGTCATCGCCGCGATGCGCTGGTCGCCGGCGACATCGCGCACCAGCCCGACGAAGCTGGTGACGCCGCCGATGTTCGTCTTGCCGCGGGTGAGGGCGGCGAGCTCGGCGCCGACGTCGAAATCCTCGC
>DASWFH010000003.1:0-2864 GCA_036394355.1 Allostellaceae bacterium
GACGCCATCGGCGACGCGGAAGCTGCCCACGAGATCGGTGAAACGCGTCCGCCCGCCAATCCCGCTGCGCATCAGCGCCGACAGGTCGGCCGGCAGATCAGGCAACTTGAGCCGGTCGTTCATCGCTGCGAGATCGATGCCGGAAACGCCGCCATCATGGCCGCGCAGCGTTGCTTCCCCCGAGAGACGCGCGATGATGTCGGCCGGGCTGCGGCCCTCGCCGGCCAGCGACGCGTCGATGTCGAAACGTCCCTCGATGGTGCCGATGCCGGCCTCGTCCATGAGGGCCTGCTTGAGATCGGCGTCCCTGAGCTTCAGCCTTGCGTGCAAAGTTGGCGTCGCCGCCGCGGCGACATCGCCGTCCGCCTCGATGCTGCCGCCGAAGAGGCGGCCCGCCAACTGCTTCACCGCCAGCGTGCCGTCCTTCAGCATGACGGTGAGCGCCGGCTGGTCGACGCGCCAACGGCCGTAAGCGAGGCTGTTGCCGGAAAGGGTGAGATCGGCGTCAGCCAGCGACAGCAGCGCAAGGTCGATCGGCTCGCGCGACCAGCTCGCCGGAGCGGTAGCCGCGCCGGCGCCGGCCTGTGCGAGGATGATTCCGGGCTGCCGGCCGGCATGGCGGACGCCCTCTTCGACGGCGGCGGATTGCCGGGCGGTGAGCAGTCGGTCGATCGCCCAATCGCCGATCTTGAGATCGCCAGTGAGATGCGGTCGCGTCGGGCCGAGAGCGATGGCGAGCTTGCCTTCCGCCGTGCTCTGCCCGATGGCGAGCGCGAGGCGATCGATGGCGAACTGTCCGGCCGCGCCGGTCACCTGGCCAGTGAATTTC
This sequence comes from Allostellaceae bacterium, assembly GCA_036394355.1. Lineage (GTDB taxonomy): Bacteria > Pseudomonadota > Alphaproteobacteria > ATCC43930 > CGMCC-115725 > DAHUYF01. The sequence goes on from DASWFH010000003.1 coordinate 830, forward strand.
AGCGGTCCGAGATCGCCGCCCGCCGGCCGGTAGGTGGGGCTGACGCTGTGCATCAGCGCTTCGAAGCTCGGGTGATCGATGGCGATATCGAGCGCCACGCGCCCGCTTGTCGGCGCCATATTGCCGGCGACGTGCGCGCGACCGCCGAGGATCGCGAGATCGGCAGTGCCGGAGAGCTTCTCCGCCGCCCATCGCAATTCGCCGCCGAGCCGGAAGTCGCCATAGCCGCGCCCGGCATCGAGCCCGGGCGACACCGCGTGCAACAGCCGCTCGAACTCCGCCCCGTGCATCTCATAGGTCAGTTGCGCGCCGAATGCGCCGCCGCTCAGTCCTTGAACAGCACCGCTGAGCTGCGCCGCGGCACCCTCGAGATCGCCGACGCTCAGATCGCGGATCGTCGCTTCGCCATTCTGCACCGTGCCCGCGACATGCGCGTCGCCCAGCGGCTCGCCATGCCAGGTGAGCGTGTCCACATGCGCGTCGATATTGGCATCGAAGGCGGCAAGCACGGCAGGCCATGGATTACCAGCATCCGCCGGGCCCGGCGGCGTGCCGGCCGCATCCGGACGCGCCGCGTTAGCCCGCGGTAAATAGGCGTCGAGATTGAACCGGTCGGCGGCGATGCGCAGGCCGACACCGGGACGCTCGCGCAGCGCGATCGTCGCCGCACCGCCAAGCCGCGTCGCATCGAGCGTCGCGGCGATACCGGTAAGATCGAGCCGGTCGCCGGCGAGCGTGAGGCGGCTCGTCAGCGAAGCCTTGCGCAGCCGATCAGGTGGCACGTCGTCGCTCGGCGCGCCGAGCCAGGCGAGAATGCTGCGGAGATCATCGGCATTCGCCGCGAAGACCCCTTGCCCGCGTGGCCCCTCGGCGCTCATCGCGGCGCTGCCGCTGAGCGACACATCCGACCCGCCCGGCAGCAACGCCGCGGCACGGTCGAGGGTCAGCTGCCCGCCTGCAAGGGTCGCCTTGAGCTGCGCGTCGCGGACGACGCCGTTGCGCCATATCAGCGCCTTGACGCCGAGGTCCACGCTCGCATTGACGCTGTCGGGCAGGACGAACGCGCCGGGCTGCAGCGGCGCCAACGGCACGGAACCGGCGGCATCGGTCGGCGCCGCGAGGGCGTCGCCGACCAGGCTTGCCGGCGCTGCCGCAGCGGCTTTGCGCTCCCCCAGCCAGCGATCGAGATCGAGCTGATTGACCGAGAGGCTCAGTCCGACGCTCGGCGGCGTTCCCTGAGCGATGCGCAGGCTGCCCTCGCCATGGGCAGCGCCGAAATCGACGTTCAAGTGCTCGAACGCCAAGTCGCGCGGCGTGCCGCGAATGTCGGCGGCCAGCGTCAGCGGGCGCGCGAGCGCTGCCGGCACGCGTGCCCGCAGCGCCATCGCCGCCAATGTCTGCGCGTTGTCGGCGGCGAGCTTGAGCTGGCCCTCGATGCGCCGCTCGTCGCCCGCGCCGGTCGATACCAAGTCGAGCCGAAGCCGCGTCGCCGGCTTGATGGTAAGGGTGACCTCAAACGGCACGTCCGGCGCATCGATCGCGCCGCTGTGCGCCTCGAAGCTGAGCGCCGCTCCGCGCGACATGAACTCGCCGGCCGCGGCGTACGGCCCGGCGCGCGCCTCGATCGCCACCGTGGCGTTGATGTGCTCGAACCGCTCGACCGTCGGTCCCGAGCGATAGGTCACGGCGCCGTTCTCGATGATCAGGTGATCGACGGCGAGCGCCCGCATCATCGCCTCGCTCGATGCATTGGGTTCGCCCGAACCCGCAGGTCCCGGCCCGCCGGAGCGGAATTGCCAGTTGCCGTCGCCGGTCGCCACGTATTCGACATCGAACTCGGGCTCGACCAGCGTCGCGCTGCGGATCTCGACGCGACGCGCCAGCAGCGGCCAAAAGGCCAGCTTCACTTCGACCGCGCGCAGCCGTACCATGTCTTCCACGGCGGCGCCCGGCGGATTGGCCAAGCGCACGTCGCGGGCCGTGACCGTCGGTCCCGGCAGCAAGGACAGGCCGAGCGGTCCCCTGAGCTCGACGG
>DASWFH010000004.1:0-3926 GCA_036394355.1 Allostellaceae bacterium
CTCCAATTCGCCGACATTTCGCATATCGGCGCGCGCGACGGTATCAGGCATAAGAAAATCTCCCCAGGAGAGGACGGTGCTGCCTAAAAAAACGATCTCGTGAAGGGCAAGGTTCCGCTTTCCGAGACGCGCCGCATCGCGCCGCTCGGAATCCGACGCGTTGCGGCGTAAGCTGGGACCTCGCAAGCAATAATCCAGTGGGAGAATGGCAATGGAGTACCACGACAAGCATGTCGTCGTCACCGGCGGCACCGGCGCCCTCGGCGGCGCCGTGGTCGCCGCGCTGCTCGAGGCCGGCGCGCTGTGCCATGTGCCTTACATCCACGAGGCCGAGGCGGAGCGCTTCCCGCACCGCCGGCACGAGCGCCTGACGCTCATCGCCGGCGCGAACCTGGCGGACGAGGCGGCGGTGGCGCGCCTCTATGGCGGCATCGCGCCGCTCTGGGCGTCCATCCATATCGCCGGCGGCTTCGCCATGGCGCCGATCACCGAGACCGACAAGGCGGCGCTGGCGGCGCAGCTCGAGACGAACCTCGTGAGCTGCTTCCTGTGCTGCCGCGCCGCGGTGCGGGCGATGAAGGGCACGGGCGGCGGCCGCATCGTCAATGTCGCGTCGCGCCCCGCGCTCGAGCCGCGCCTCGGCGCCGGGATGACCGCCTACACCGTGGCGAAGGCCGGTGTCGCCGCGCTGACCGGGGCATTGGCGCAGGAGGTGGTCGGCGACGGCATCCTCGTGAATGCCGTAGCGCCGTCGATCATGGACACGCCTGCCAACCGCAAGGACATGCCGAAGGCGAATTTCGCGCTGTGGCCCAAGGTCGAGGAAGTCGCCGCGACGATCCTGTTCCTGGCCTCGCCCGAGAACAAGGTGACGCGCGGCGCGGTCGTGCCGGTTTACGGCAAGTCGTGACCGGCGCTGCACACAAAAAAGGACCCGCGCTTGGCGCGGGTCCTCGAGGCCGTAGCGTCGCGTGCGCTCAGTCGCGCCGCTGCACGCCCATGAACTGCAGGAGCAGCAGGAACAGGTTGATGAAGTCGAGATAGAGCGCCAGCGCGCCCATGATCGCCTTCTTGCCGGCGACCACAGCGCCATCGCTCTCCAGGTACATCTCCTTGATGCGCTGCGTGTCGTAGGCGGTGAGGCCGACGAACACGATGATGCCGATCACGGAGATGGCGAATTGCAGCGCCGACGAGCCGATGAAGATGTTCACCAAGCTAGCGAGAATGATGCCGATGAGGCCCATCATCAGGAACGAGCCGAAGCGCGAGAGATCGCTGCGCGTGGTGTAGCCGTAGATGCTCATCGCCGCGAACGTTCCCGCGGTGATGAAGAACACCCGCGCGATGCTCTCGGTGGTGAACAGCAGGAAGATGCCCGCGAACCATAGTCCCATCAGGGCCGAATAGGCCCAGAAGGTGAGTTGCGCGGCCGAGAGGCTCATGCGCTGAATGCCGAAGCTCAGCACCATCACCAGCCCCAGCGGCGCCAGCAACACCACCCAGTAGAGCGGCGTGCCGATGATGTACTGCTGGTAGACGCCCTGGCTCAGATAGGCGACGATGCCGGTGAGCGCCAAGCCGCCCGCCATGTAGTTGTAGACACGCAGCATGTATTGGCGCAGGCCGACATCGACATCGACTTGCGGCACCGCCGTGCGCGCCGTCCAGCGGTCACCTGAATCGTACGACATATGACCCCCTAGAACCTCGGAAGGGTTATGGGTTCGCAACACGATATTGGCACGATTCCCGACGAATTCAATGACGTGGCGCAATGCCGCTCAGGTGCGCACCGGACCGTCCTGCCCGCCGCCACCGGGCGGCACGGGATGAGGATGTTGGCGCGGGATAACGATATTGCCGTCCTCGTCGACGCGCGGCGCGCCATAGGGCATCGTCTGCAGCAGGAGATCGAACGACCGCATCAGCTTGTCGAGCGCCTCGCGCGCGCTTTGCTCGGCGCGCTGCCATTCCTCGGTATCCTGCGGCGAGAACAGATCGGCCGGCCGCTCGGCATGGGCCGGCGCGGCCAGCAGCAAGAGGGCGATCGTCGAGGCAAGCCGGGACATGGCGGCCCTCATTCGTTGCGCAGGAAGGGCGCCGCCTTGGCGCCCAACGCCTTCCACGTCCCAGCATAGCCGATGCCGAGCGTCAGCGCAGTGGCGATGACCGCCGTCGACACCAGGGCGCCCGGCATGAAGGTCCAGTCCTGGTGCATGACTCGGGTCAGCACGAGATAGGCAGCAAGCGTGCCGAGGGCGGCGGCGATCGCCGCGGTGGTGAGGCCGAGGATGCCGTATTCGATGAGGAAGGCGCGCGTGACGTCGCTGCGCGTCGCGCCCAACACCTTGAGCACCACCGCCTCGTAGACGCGCCGCCGTTGTCCCGCCGCCACCGCGCCCGCCAGCACCAGCGTGCCGGCGGCGAGCGTGATCGCTGCGGTGGCGCGCAGCGCCGTGCCGATCGCGGCCACGATCTCGCTCAGCGCCGCGAGCGCATCCTTGACGGCGATGGCGGAGACGTTGGGGAAGCGGTCGGTGACGGCGCGCTCGAGCGCTGCCTCGTCGCCGGGCCGGGTGCGCGCCGTGGCGATATGCGTCTGCGGCGCGGCTTCGAGCATGCCCGGCGAGAAGACGAGCACGAAATTGATGCCGAGCGAGGTCCAGTCGATCTCGCGCAGATTGGCGATGGTGGCGGTGACGTCGCGCCCGAGCACGTTGACGGTGATCGTGTCGCCGAGCTTGAGCGCCATGCCGCGGGCGATCTCGGCATCCATCGAGACGAGCGGCGGGCCGTGATAATCGGCCGGCCACCAATCGCCGGCGACGATGCGCGAGCCGCGCGGCGGCGTCGCCGCGTAGGTCAGCCCGCGCTCGCTCTGGATCGTCCACTGTGCCTCGGGCGCCACCACCGCCTGCTCGACCGGCACGCCGTTGAGCTGCGTGATGCGGCCGCGCAGGCTCGCGACGCGCGCGAATTGCGTGACGCCCGGCGTCGCGGCGACGAGCTTGTCGAACTCGGCCACCTGATCGGGCTGGATGTCGATGAAGAAGAAGGACGGCGCCTGTTCCGGCAGGCGCTCGTCGATGGTGCTGTCGATATTGCGCTCGATGAGGGCGATGGCCACCAGCACGGTGAGGCCGAGGCCGAGCGAGGCGACGATGCCGGCGGTGGGCGCGCCCGGCCGGTAGAGATTGGCCAGCGCCAGGCGCAGCCGTGGCGCGCGCGGGCGGCCAACACGACGCGCCGCCAGCACGATGCCGGCGGCGACGAGATGGAAGGCGACCAATGCGCCGGCCGCGCCGGCGATGAGCCAAGCGGCGGTGAAGCGATCGCTAGCGGTGACGATGCCGAGCCCGGCGAGCGCCAGCGCCGCGGCGGCGGTGGCAAGGACATAGCCGAGCCGCGGCCGGCGCGGCGCGGGATCGACGAGATCGCGGAACAGGCTCGCCGCCGGCACCTCGCGCGCCGTCGCCAGCGGCCACAGCGCGAAGGCGAGGGTGGTGAGCAGGCCGAACACCGCGGCGAGCAGCAGCGGCGCGGGATAGAGACTGAGCCGCGCGGTGATGGGAAAGGACGAGAGCAGCGGCATCGCCAGCGCCGGCGTGAGCGCGCCGAGCATCAGGCCGACGGCAATGCCGCCTGCCGCCAGTGCCAGGATCTGCGTGAGATAGGCGGTGAAGACGAGGCGCCCGGGCGCGCCCAGGCATTTGAGCGTGGCGATCGTCGCCGTCTTGCCGCCGAGATATCCGCGCACCGCATTGCCGACGCCGACGCCGCCGACCAGCAGCGCGGTGAGGCCGACCAAGGTCATGAACACGGTGACGCGGCCGATCAGCCGCTGCAAATTGGGCGCAGCGTTGCCGAACTCGCGGATGCGCCAGCCGGCATCGGGGAACGCCGATTTGACCGCGGCGACCCAG
>DASWFH010000005.1:0-4172 GCA_036394355.1 Allostellaceae bacterium
GAACAGCAGCACGCCCGCGACGTCGCCATTGGCGAGGAGATGCGCCAGCGCCCACAGCGCGAAGGCCCACAAGCCCGGGTGACGGGTGATCCGTGTGATACCGCGGATCGGCAGCTGATCCTTCAGCAGCATGTCGGCGCCCGCAAGCGTCGGGTTGCCGGCACCGATACCGAAGGCGAGCAACAGGAAGGCGACGAACATCAGCAGCATCGCGATGTAAGCGGCGCCCGGCACCGGTTGCCAAAGCGGCATGTAGGGCGCCGCGCGGTAGGCAAGGACGAGCCAGGCCAGCCCCACCGCGCTCAGCAGCGCAAAGACGCCGCGAAACCCTTGCTCGCCGAGCCTCGCAGCGAGAAGCGGGCGCAGCGGCCCCGCCACCACGAAATGCAGCGCGACCCAGAATGCCGCGGCGAGGATCATCGACACCATGACGGTTGTCCGGGCGCGAGTTGCTGGTCCGAGGGGACCATGGTAATCCGTGGAACACCAAGCTGTCACGGCACAGCTTCGCGCGACCAGCGGCCAATTGCCCTGCTCCAGGCGGCACGCCTATCGTAGACAGGGCCGAGCGCGCCGCTCCGCTCGCATACTCGACAAGCGGGCTGGCACCGTTGCATTCTGACTACGTCGACCCTGCGGGTCGGCGCGAGGCGGCTTCATCGATTGATGGCTGAACCATCCTCCTCCAGAACGCCCAAGCCGGAGCGCCGCCGTCCGCGCTTCGACCGGCAAGCCTTGCGCCGCATTGCCGGCGATAAGATCTTTCAGCGTGGCGTCGAATATCATGGCGCCGGCTTGGTGGAGATCGTCGCCGTTGAGCCGGATCGCGTCATTGCCGAGGTCCAGGGCTCCGAACTCTACCGCACGGAGCTGAAAGGCGGCCAAGATGCGATCTCCGGCGATTGCACCTGTCCGGCGGCATCGGATTGGGGATTCTGCAAGCATATGGTGGCGACGGCGCTTGCCGCCAATGCACTCGCCCCCGGTGCCCTCGACGCGCATGCAAGCGGCCTCGACCGGCTCCGAGCGCATCTGCGCGCCCAAGGGGTGGAAGCACTTGTCGCGATGATCATGCGCTTGGCCGAGCGCGATCCGGCGCTGCGGCGCGGTCTGGAGCTCGCGGCGCTGGCGGACGACAGCGATGGTGCGACGCTCCATGCCCGTTTCGACAAGGCACTCGCCGGAGCGATGCGGACCCGCGGCTTCGTCGGCTATCATGAGGCGGAGGGCTGGGCGCAAGGCATCGGAGAGGTGCTCGACCAGATCGAGGGTCTGATCGGAAAAGGCCATGCGGCGGTCGTGCTGCGGCTTGTCGAGGGTTTCCTCGCGCGGCTGGAGGACGCGCTGGCCGGGGTCGATGATTCCGACGGCCAGGGCGGCTGGCTCGGCGAGCGGGCGTGCGAGCTCCATCTCAGCGCTTGCCGGGCGGCCAAGCCGGATCCGGTGACGCTCGCGCGCGAGCTCTTCGCGCTCGAGACCAGGTCGCCCTGGGGCTTCTTCGACGGCGCGAGCGGAGCCTACGCCGATGTGCTGGGCGCGACGGGGCTCGACGAGTACCGCCGCCTCGCCGAGGCCGCTTGGAGCAAGATCGCCCCGCTGCACGCCGGCGAGCGGCTGCGGCCGGGCGAGGATCGCCAGGTTCTGAAGCACCGCCGGCTGGAATCGATCCTCGATGGTTTCGCCGTCCGTGACGGCGATCTCGACGCCCGTGTCGCGCTGCGCGCCAAGGATCTCTTGACATCCTACCGCTATCTCGAGATCGCCGAGTTGTTGAGCGCCCATGACCGCGACGCCGATGCGCTCAAATGGGCCAAGGAGGGGTTGTGGCTGTTCGGGGGCGAACCCGATGAGCGCCTGGCCGTCTGTGCGGCCGAGCTTCATCTTCGCCTCGGGCAGCGGGAGGAGGCGGGGCAGCTGCTATGGCAACGCTTCGAGCGCCGGCCGAGCCTCGATCTCCACGCACGGCTCAGGGCCGCCGCCGGCAAGGACCGCAAGGCGGCTGAGGCCGTCACCGACAAGGCGGCATCCTTGCTCTCGGCGCGGCTGGCCTCGCCCGGGGGCCAGAAACCAGCGGGATGGTGGGAGCCGCCTGCCGACCTGCTGGTCGACATTCTCCTGGCGGCGCGGCGTCTCGCGCCGGCGTGGGAGGCCTCCCGCCGCCATGGCTGCGGCGCCGGCACGTTGGCGAAGCTGGCAAAGGCGAGCGAGCGCGATGATCCTGCCCAAGCCATTGCCGCCTACGCCCGGCTCGTCGAGCACGAGATCAAGTCGACGTGTCAGCGGGGCTACGAAGCGGCCTGGAGCCTGCTCGAGCGGATGCGGACGCTGCGCGAGGGCATGGGTGACGGCGAAGCGCACGCCACTCATCTCGCCGAGCTGCGGCAGCGCTACAAGGCCAAGCGGAATTTCATCAAGCTGCTGCAAACACGGCGAGGCGCGGTCGGCGACCGGCGGCGCTCGCGGTGAGGCGGTGACGCTGGCATGCTCGCGCATATCGGCGCGGTCGATGGAGACACGAACGCCTTCATCGTCGCGCAGCACTACGGCTCGGCCGGGCCGGGATGGCCCGGTTCGCCTGCGCAAGGGTCCTGCGGCGAGGGCGATCCAGGCGAGCCGGAGGAGTTCTTCGTCACCCAGTACGGGTTGTACGGGAGCATCGGCACCTCCGAGGGATCGAGGATGTTTCGCCCGATCGGCTCGTCCGTCCAATACCGGCATAGCGGCGCGTCGGTGCAGCCGCCGAGCGCGCACAAGATCAGCACAGCGGCGGCGCGATAATGTCGACGCATCCTCGCGCGTCCTAGAGGATGAACTTCGAGAGGTCGGTGTTCTTGGCGAGGGCACCGACATGGTCGCGCACATAGGCGCGGTCGATCGTCACGATGGTGCCGGGCGGCCGGTCGGAGGCGGTGAAGCTCACTTCCTCGAGCAGCCGCTCCAGCACGGTGTGCAGCCGCCGCGCGCCGATGTTCTCGACCGCGGTGTTGATCTCCTCGGCCAGGCTGGCGATCTCCTCTATCGCCTCCGGCGTGAAGTCGAGCGTCACGCCCTCGGTCGCCAGCAGCGCGCGATACTGCTTGATGAGGCTCGCCTCGGGCTCGGTCAAGATCCGGCGGAAATCCTCGCGCGTCAGCGGCTTGAGCTCGACGCGGATGGGCAGCCGCCCCTGCAGCTCCGGCAAGAGGTCCGAGGGCTTCGCCAGGTGGAAGGCGCCCGAGGCGATGAACAGCACGTGGTCGGTCTTCACCGCGCCGTGCTTGGTCGCGACCGTGGTGCCCTCGATCAGCGGCAGCAGATCGCGCTGCACGCCCTCGCGGCTGACGTCGCCGCCGATACGCTGCTCGCTGCGCGCGCAGATCTTGTCGATCTCGTCGAGGAAGACGATGCCGTTCTGCTCCACCGCGGTGATGGCTTCCCGCGTCACCTTCTCCTGGTCGAGGAGCTTGTCGCTCTCGTCGGCCATCAGCACCTTGTGGCTCTCCTTCACCGTCAGACGCCGCGGCTTGGTGCGGCCGCCGCCGAACGCCTTGCCGAAAATATCGCCGAGGTTGAGCATGCCCATCTGCGCGCCCGGCAGGCCCGGAATCTCGAAGGTCGGCAGGCCGGCGCCAGTGTCCTGCACCTGGATCTCGATCTCCTTGTCGTCGAGCTGTCCCTCGCGCAGCATCTTGCGGAATTTCTGCCGCGTGTCGGCGCCGGCATTCTGGCCGACCAGCGCATCGAGCACGCGCTCCTCGGCGTGCAGCTCGGCGCGCGACGCCACCTCCTTGCGCAGGCGCTCGCGCGTCATGGCGATGGCGATCTCGACCAGGTCGCGCACGATCTGCTCGACGTCGCGGCCGACATAGCCGATCTCGGTGAACTTGGTCGCCTCCACTTTCAGGAACGGCGCTTGCGCCAGCCGCGCCAGGCGGCGCGCGATCTCGGTCTTGCCGATGCCGGTCGGGCCGATCATCAGGATGTTCTTGGGCAGCACCTCCTCGCGCAGCTCCGCGGCGAGCTGCTGGCGGCGCCAGCGGTTGCGCAAGGCTATCGCGACGGCGCGCTTGGCGTCGTTCTGGCCGACGATGTGGCGGTCGAGCTCGGAGACGATCTCGCGCGGGCTGAACGAGGTCATAGGCTTTCGAGGGTGACTTTGTCGTTGGTGTAGACGCAGATGCCGGCGGCGATGG
>DASWFH010000006.1:0-7594 GCA_036394355.1 Allostellaceae bacterium
GCCGCTGGCGACGCGCGACCACAGCGAGCGCATGCTGCGCCATTTCGGCGCCGCGGTGACGGTAGCGGCCGAGGCGGGCGAGGCTCGGCGCATCACGCTGCAAGGCCAGCCCGAGCTGCGCGCCGCCGATCTCACCGTGCCCGGAGACCTTTCCTCTGCTGCCTTTCCGACGATTGCGGCGCTGCTCATGCCGGGGTCGCAAGTGGTGATCGAGAGCGTCGGCGTCAACCCGCTGCGCACCGGGCTCTTCGACACGCTGCGCGAGATGGGCGCGGATCTCGCTTTCATCAATGAGCGCGTCGAGGCCGGCGAGCCGATCGCCGACATCGCCGTGCGCGCGACGCGGCTGAGCGGCGTCGAGGTCCCCGCCGAGCGCGCACCGCGCATGATCGACGAATATCCGATCCTCGCCGTGGCCGCTGCCTTTGCGCGCGGCCGCACGGTGATGCATGGCCTCGCCGAGTTGCGCGTCAAGGAGAGCGACCGGCTCGGCGCCATTGCGCAAGGGCTGGCGGCTTGCGGGGTCAAGCTCGCCGTGAGCGGCGACACGCTCGCCATCGAGGGCGCGGACGCGCCGCCCGCCGGAGGCGCCGCTATCGCGACGCGGCTCGACCACCGCATCGCCATGGCCTTCCTGGTGCTGGGCATGGCCGCGCGCCAACCCACAAGGATCGACGACAGCGAGACGATCGGCACGAGCTTTCCCGGCTTCGTCGCGCTGATGAACGGGCTCGGCGCGAAGATTGCGCCGGTAGCGCCATGATTATCGCCATCGACGGGCCGGCCGCTTCCGGCAAAGGCACGCTCGCCCGCCGCCTGGCTGATCATTTCAAGCTGGCACATCTCGACACCGGAAAGCTCTACCGCGCCGCGGCGCTCCACGTGATCGCCGGCGGCGGCGACCCGGCCGACCCGGCTGTGGCCAGGGCGGCGGCCGAGCGCGTGTGCGCCGCTGACCTCGATGACCCCCGTCTGCGCGAGGAGGCGGTGGCACGCGCCTCCTCGGTGGTGGCGGCGATCCCCGCCGTACGCCAAGCCCTGCTCGCCTTCCAGCGCGATTTCGCCCGGCGACCGCCCGGGGCGGCCGGCGCCGTGCTGGATGGGCGCGATATCGGCACGGTGGTCTGCCCCAATGCCGAGGCCAAGCTCTTCATCACGGCCAGCTTGGAGGCCCGGGCCCGCCGCCGCTTCAAGGAGTTGCAGGAAAGCGGCAGCAACGCTATATACGAGCGTGTCCTGCAGGACATGAAGGATCGTGACGCGCGCGACAGTCAGCGTCGGGCGGCGCCGTTGGTGCCGGCCGACGATGCCTTCGTCCTCGACACGACCGCGCTCGATGCCGACGCCGCGCTCGCCGCGGCGCTTGACTTCATCGGCCGGAAGCTCGCTGGCAAGCCGCCCCGCAGGGGGTGATCTCAGCGCCTTTCTCGACGCCCGCAGGACCACGGGTTCACACCGCCGCACCCGCGTTTGTCGGCGGCCTGCCGCGTTCCGCTTTCCCCGGTGGCGCGACGGCTGATCAAGGGGACAAGTTGGAGAACGGATGGCCGTCGCTACCCAAACCAAATCCGCGGCAGGCAAGGAGAGCTTCGCCGCATTGCTCGACCAATCGCTCGGCACCGCCTCGGGGCTCGAGGGCACCGTCATCAAGGGCGTGGTGCTCGCGGTCGAGAACGATCAGGTGCTCATCGATGTCGGGCTCAAATCCGAGGGTCGCGTCGCACTCAAGGAATTCGCCGCCCCGGGCCGGCCGGCCGAGATCAAGGCCGGCGACACCGTCGAGGTCTATCTCGAGCGGATGGAAGACAAGAACGGCGAGGCCCAGCTGTCGCGCGAGAAGGCGCGGCGCGAGGAGGCCTGGACGCAGCTCGAGAAGAGCTTCCAGGCGAATGACCGCGTCACCGGCGTGATCTTTGGCCGCGTCAAGGGCGGCTTCACCGTCGATCTGAACGGCGCCGTCGCCTTCCTGCCGGGCAGCCAAGTCGACATCCGTCCGGTGCGCGACATCACCCCGCTGCTGGGCTCGCCGCAGCCCTTCCAGATCCTGAAAATGGATCGCTCGCGCGGCAACATCGTCGTCTCCCGCCGTGCCGTGCTCGAGGAGAGCCGTGCCGAGGCGCGCTCCGAGTTGGTGGCGAGCCTCAAGGAGGGTCAGATCCTCCAGGGCATCGTCAAGAACATTACCGATTACGGCGCCTTCGTCGATCTCGGCGGCGTCGACGGGCTGCTCCACGTCACCGACATCGCCTGGCGGCGCATCAACCATCCCTCCGAGGCGCTGCATATCGGCCAGACCGTCAAGGTGCAGGTCATCCGCTTCAACCCGGAGACGCAGCGCATCTCGCTCGGCATGAAGCAGCTCGAGGCCGATCCGTGGGAAGGCGTCGAGCTCAAATACCCGTCGGGCGCCCGCTACAAGGGCCGCGTCACCAACATCACGGATTACGGCGCCTTCGTCGAGCTGGAGCCCGGTGTCGAAGGCCTCGTCCACGTCTCCGAGATGAGCTGGACCAAGAAGAACGTGCATCCCGGCAAGATCGTCTCCACCTCGCAGGAAGTGGAAGTGATGGTGCTTGATGTCGATCCGCAGAAGCGGCGCATCAGCCTCGGCCTCAAGCAGACCATGGCGAACCCGTGGGAGGCTTTCGTCGCGAAGTACCCGGTGAACACCGAGCTGGAGGGCGAGGTCAAGAACATCACCGAGTTCGGCTTGTTCGTCGGCCTGCCCGGCGACATCGACGGCATGGTGCATCTCTCCGATCTCGACTGGAACCGGCCCGGGGAAGAAGCCATCAACGACTACAAGAAGGGCGACACGGTCAAGGTGCGCGTGCTCGACGTCGATGTCGAGAAGGAGCGCATCAGCCTCGGCATCAAGCAGCTGGCGACCGATCCGTTCGAATCGACGCTGGCCGGCGTCAAGAAAGGCGACGTCGTCACCTGCACGGTCACCGCCGTCAGCGACGGCGGCATCGAAGTGGTGCTGGGTGACGGGCTGCCCGGCTTCATCCGCAAGGCCGAGCTGTCGCGCGACCGCGCCGAGCAGCGCCCGGATCGCTTTGCCGTGGGCGAGAAGGTGGACGCCAAGATCACCGCGCTCGACCGCGCCACCCGCAAGGTCAGCTTGTCGATCAAGGCGCGCGAGTTCGAGGAGGAGAAGAAGGCCATGGCCGAGTACGGCTCCTCGGATTCCGGGGCGAGCCTGGGCGACATCCTCGGCGCGGCCTTGGGCCGCCGCACCGGGCCGGAAAAGGAAGAGGATTAGCATTCCTGCGTATGCCGGCGGGGGGACGGGTGGCCGCAGCGCCGCCCGTTTTCTTTGCCGGGTATTCGTTTGCACCTTTCGCCATGTCATTTCTTGACGCTGGCTCAAGGGTTTGGCAGGCTTCGTGTTCCGCTGCCAAGCCCCGACGAGAGCATGGTCATGACCAAGTCCGAGCTCATCCAGCGCCTGGCCGACCGCAACCCGCATCTCTATCAGCGCGACGTCGAGCGTATCGTGACCGCCATTTTCGACGAGATCGCCGCGGCGCTGTCGCGCGGCGACCGCGTCGAGCTGCGCGGCTTCGGCGCCTTTTCGGTGAAGCGGCGCGACGCGCGTCTCGGGCGCAACCCGCGCACCGGCGACAGCGTGCAGGTCGAGGAGAAGCACATTCCCTTCTTCAAGACCGGCAAGCAGCTGCGCGAGCGGCTCAATGACGGGATGTGACCGCGGCCTTGCGAGGTGGCGGCGTCTTTTGATCTGGTGATCTCGTGAAGCTCGTCCACTGGCTGGTGACCCTACCGCTGGCGATCATTCTCGTCATCTTCGCGGTGTCGAACCGCGAGGGCGTCATCGTCACCCTCTGGCCGCTCCCGGTGACCCTGGAGGCGCCGCTCTATCTCGTCGTGCTGCTGGCGCTGTTCGCCGGCTTCCTGGTCGGCGAGCTGGTGGCGTGGATCAACGGCCGGCGCTGGCGGCGCGAGGCGCGCCGCCGCGCGCGGCGCATCGAGGCGCTGGAGCGCGAGCTCGACGCCACACAGGCGAAGCTGCCGAAGAGGGAGGCCACACGCGTTCCCGTTGCCGTCGGCGCGCGCGATTGACTTGGAGTGCGGCGCCGGGATACTGCCGGCGCCATGCGCAGTCTCGGTTATTCGGAGGTCGTTGCCGCCCTCGACTTCCCTTCGCTCATCGAAGCCTTGCGGCAGATGTTCCGCGCGGGCGGCGAGACACCGGCGCGGCACCGTCACAGCATACCGATACCCGGCGGCGGCGACGCGTCGCTGCTGCTGATGCCAGCCTGGCAAGCCGGGCGCCACATCGGCGTCAAGGTGCTGACCATCTTCCCCGACAATGCCGCCTTGCAGAAACCCTCGCTGATGGGCGCATATTTGCTGTTCGATGGCAAGACCGGCGAGCCGCTCGTGCAGATGGATGCACCGGCGCTCACGGCCCGGCGCACCGCCGCGGCCTCGGCGCTTGCCGCGAGCTACCTGGCGCGCCCCGAATGCGAACGCCTGCTCATGGTCGGCACCGGCGCGCTGGCGCCGCACCTCATCGAGGCGCATGCGAGCGTGCGGCCTATCGTCAACGTGCTGGTGTGGGGCCGCGACCACGACAAGGCGCAGCGCCTCGCCTATCGCCTCACACGGCACGACCGCAGGGTCGCGGCCACCACGAATCTCGCCGACGCCGTGCGCGGCGCGCATATCGTGTGCTGCGCCACGCCCAGCACGGTGCCGCTCATCCAGGGGCACTGGCTGCCGCTCGGCGTGCATCTCGATCTCGTCGGCGGCTTCCGGCCGGACATGCGCGAAGCGGATGATGATTGCATCCGCCGCGCGCGCGTCTTCGTCGATACTCGCGCCGGCGCGCTCGAGGAGGCCGGCGACATCGTCCAGCCGCTCAAATCGGGCGTGCTGCGCGAGGACGACATCGCCGGCGATCTATTCGATCTGGCGCGCGGCAGCCGCGCCGGGCGGCGCTATCACGACCAGATCACGCTGTTCAAATCGGTCGGCACGGCGATCGAGGATCTCGCGGCGGCACGGCTGGCGCTCGACAATGTCACGCATTCCAGCGCGCATTCGACGCTATGAGACATCGAGCATGAACCGCAACCCCATCCTCTGCGCCATCGACACGCCAGACCCGGGTCGCGCCCGCGCGCTGACCGCGGCGGTGAGCAACGCCGTCGGCGGCATCAAGCTCGGCCTCGAATTCTTCGTCGCCAACGGCCCGGCCGCTCTGCGTCAGATGGCCGGCGCGACGCCGCTGTTCCTCGACCTCAAGCTGCACGACATCCCCAACACCGTGGCGGGAGCGGTGCGCTCCGCGGCGGCGCTGGAGCCGCTGCTACTCACCGTCCACTGCGCCGGCGGCGCCGCGATGATGCGCGCGGCCGCGGCGGCGGCAAGCGAGGCGAGGCAAGGCCGGCAACGCATGAAGCTGATCGGCGTCACCGTGCTGACCAGCCTCGACGACAGCGATCTGGCCGCGACCGGGCAGCGCGGCACGACAAGCGAACAGGCACAGCGCCTCGCGCTCCTCGCGCGCGACAGCGGCCTCGACGGCGTCGTCTGCTCGCCGCACGAGGTCGCCGCGTTGCGCGCCGCATGCGGGCCCTCGTTCCTGCTGGTGGTGCCGGGCATTCGCCCGAGCGGCGCCGCGGCGGCGGATCAGAAGCGCGTCATGGGTCCGCGGGCCGCACTCGACGCCGGCGCCGACTATCTCGTGATCGGCCGGCCCATCACCGAAGCCGCCGACCCGGCCGCCGCGGCGCGCGGCATCGCCGCCGAGTTGCGATGAGCGTCGCGGTCAAGATCTGTGGCCTTTCCACCGCCGAGGGTGTCGCCGCCGCGGCGCGCCACGGCGCGCGCTTCGTCGGATTCGTCTTCTATCCGCCGAGCCCGCGCAACGTGGCGCCGGCGCTGGCGGGCGCGCTCAGCGCGCTGACGCCCAGCGGCGTCACCAAGGTCGGCCTGTTCGTCGATGCCGACGACGACACGGTCGCGGCGGCGCTGGCCGGCGCGCCGCTCGACCTGCTGCAATTCCACGGCGATGAAAGCCCGGAGCGCGTCGCCGCGGTGAAGCGCCGCTTCGGCAAGCCGGTGATGAAGGCGATCGCGGTGGCGGCGGCAGCCGACCTGGCCGCGGCGCAGCGCTATTTCGGCGTCGCCGACCGGCTGCTGTTCGACGCCAAGCCGCCCAAGGACGCGGCACTGCCCGGCGGCAACGGATTGATTTTCGACTGGGAGCTGCTCGGCGCGCGGCGCTGGCCGCTGCCGTGGATGCTGTCAGGCGGGCTCACCGCCGACAACCTCGGCGAAGCGGTGCGCATCACGCATGCGAACGCGCTCGATGTGTCCTCCGGCGTCGAGCGCGAGCCAGGAATCAAGGATCCCGAGAAGATCGCCGCCTTTCTCGGCCGGGCGCGCGCGCTCTAGAAAGGGGCGGTCCCCCGCAAAAACCAGGGTTTGAGTGCCCGGCTATTTAGGGGTAAAAGACCGGCTCGTTTACAAGGTTTAGCAGCGCAGTTCCTGGATGGCCTCGCCCAACACCTATCGCAGCGGGCCCGACGAGCGCGGACAATTCGGGCTCTTTGGCGGCCGCTACGTCGCCGAGACGTTGATGCCGCTGATCCTCGAGCTCGAGCGCGCCTATGCCGCGGCGCGGCGCGACCCCGCCTTCGCCGCCGAGCTCGGCTATTACCTCGAACACTACGTCGGCCGGCCGAGCCCGCTGTTCCTGGCCGAACGCCTGACGCGGCATTTGGACGGCGCCAAGATCTACCTGAAGCGCGAGGACCTGAACCATACCGGCGCGCACAAGATCAACAACACCGTGGCGCAGATCCTGCTCGCGCGCCGCATGGGCAAGCGCCGCATCATCGCCGAGACCGGCGCCGGCCAGCACGGCGTGGCGACGGCCACCGTGTGCGCGCTCTTCAACCTGCCCTGCGTCGTCTATATGGGCGCGACCGACATCGAGCGGCAGAAGCCCAATGTCTTCCGCATGCGCCTGCTCGGCGCCGAGGTGCGCACCGTGCATTCCGGCACCGCGACGCTCAAGGACGCCATGAACGAGGCGCTGCGCGACTGGGTCGCGCATGTCGACGACACCTTCTACATCATCGGCACGGTGGCGGGTCCGCATCCCTACCCGGCGATGGTGCGCGACTTCCAATGCATCATCGGCGAGGAAGTGCGCACGCAGATGCAGGCGGCGGAGGGCCGCCTCCCCGACACGCTGGTCGCTTGCGTCGGCGGCGGCTCCAATGCCATGGGGCTGTTCCATCCCTTCCTCGACGATCCCGGTGTGCGCATGATCGGTGTCGAGGCGGCGGGGTACGGCATCGAGACCGGCAAGCATGCCGCCTCGCTGACCGGCGGCTCGCCCGGCGTGCTGCACGGCAACCGGACATATCTGCTGCAGACCGAGGACGGGCAGATCGTCGACGCGCATTCGATCTCTGCCGGCCTCGACTATCCCGGCATCGGGCCGGAGCATGCCTGGCTCTACGATGCCAAGCGCGTCGAATACGTGCCGGTCACCGACGACGCGGCGCTCGCCGCGTTCCAGCTCTGCACCAAGCTCGAAGGCATCATCCCCGCG
>DASWFH010000007.1:0-2816 GCA_036394355.1 Allostellaceae bacterium
CTCGGCGGTGCGCGCCACCACGTCATAGAGCGTGGCGCGGTTCTCGGCCGAGGCGGTGATGTCGAGAAAGCACAGCTCGTCGGCACCCTCGCGGTCGTAGATCTTCGCCTGCTCTACCGGATCGCCGGCATCGACCAGATCGACGAAATTGACGCCCTTGACGACGCGCCCGTCCTTGACGTCGAGGCAGGGAATGACGCGCATCTTCAGCATGGCTCAGCCTTCGAGGAGCGCCAGCGCCTGCCGGAGGTCGAGGCGCCCGTCGTAGAGGGCGCGACCGCAGATGACGCCGGCGACGCCGTCGCGCTCGTGAGCCTTGAGCGCCGCGAGATCGGCGAGCGCGGCGACGCCGCCGGAGGCGACGACCGGCGTGGTGAGGCGTCGCGCCAGCGCCGCGGTCGCCGCGGCATCGACGCCGGTCAGCGCGCCGTCGCGCTCGATATCGGTGTAGACGATGGCGGCGACGCCGGCATCCTCGAAGGCGAGCGCCAGATCCAGCGCCGTCACCGCCGACGATTTCGCCCAGCCCTCGACCGCGACACGGCCGCTGCGCGCGTCGATGCCGACGGCGATCTTGCCGGGATGGGCGCGGCAGGCGGCCTTGACCAGATCGGGATCGCGCAGCGCCGCGGTGCCGAGGACGAGTCGCGCGACGCCGCGCGCGAGCCAATGCTCGATGGTCGCCCGATCGCGGATGCCGCCGCCGAGCTGCACGGGGATTCCGGCCGCGGCGAGGATGGCGGCGACGGCATCGCCATTCACCGGCCTGCCGGCGAAGGCGCCGTCGAGGTCCACGACATGCAGCCAGCGGCACCCGGCGGCGACGAAGCTCTTCGCCTGCGCCGCGGGGGCGTCGTTGAAGACGGTGGCGGCGCTCATCTCGCCGCGCAGCAGGCGCACGCACTGCCCGTCCTTCAAGTCGATCGCGGGATAGAGGATCACCGCGCCGCCTCGTCTTGCGGCGCGAGGCGCTTGAAATAGAAATGGCCGGGGATCACCGCGTCGTCGACGCGGGCGTAGCAGGGATGCGTGCCCCAGCGGACATAGCCCAGCGATTCATAGAGCTGGATCGCCGCCGTCTGCGTGTCGCGCACATCGAGGTTCAGGATGGTGTAGCCGCCGGCGCGCGCGCCATCCTCGACGGCGACGACCAGCCGCCGCGCCAGGCCGTGGCCACGCGCCCAGGGGGCGATGAAATTGCTCATCATCTGCGCCGCGAAGGCCTGCGCCTCGTTGTTGCGCGGCGGGCGCGCCAGCTGCGCCGAGCCGCAGATGGTCCTGTCGAGCCGCGCCACGAAGAGGCGCCGCTCCGGCACCAGCAGCACGCCCCGCCAGTAGTTCTCCATGATGTGGCGCGGCGGCGCGTTGAGCCAGCCGAAGCCGCCGCCGCCCTTGATCGCCGCCTCGGCCGCGTCGCAGAGATCGTCGAGGTCGGTGCCGCCGAACGCCTCCAGGTGCTCGACCGCCGTCGTCGCCGCGCGCGCCTCGGTCACGGCCGCCACCGCAGGAAGTTGGTGATGAGCCGCAAGCCTGTCGCCTGGCTCTTCTCGGGATGGAACTGCGTGCCGACGAGGTTGTCGCGCCCGACCGCGGCGACGATCTCGCCGGCGTAATCGACCGTGGCGAGGACATCGCGGCGCTCGCGGCAGGCAAAGCGATAGCTGTGCACGAAATAGGCATGCTCGCCGGCGGCGATGCCGTCGAGCACCGGGTGGGGCTTCGCTTCCGGCGCCAGGTCGTTCCAGCCCATATGCGGGATCTTGAGCGCGGGATCGGCGGGGGTGATCGCCACCACTTCACCGGGGATCCAGTCGAGGCCCGCGACCGTCTCGAACTCGCGGCCGCATTCGGCCATCAGCTGCATGCCGACGCAGATGCCGAGAAAGGGCCGGCCGCGCCGCATCACCGCCTCGTGCAGCGCTTCCTCGACGCCGGGCACGGATGCCAGGCCGCGGCGGCAATCGGCGAAGGCGCCGACGCCCGGCAGCACCACGCGCTCGGCGGCGCGCACCCTGTCGGCATCGCTGGTCACCAGCACGTCGGTGTCGATGCCCGCCTCGCGCGCGGCGCGCTCGAAGGCCTTGGCGGCGGAGCGCAGATTGCCCGACCCGTAGTCGATCAGCACCGTGGCCATCGTCAATTCCTAGGAGCCCAGCGTTCCCTTGGTGGAAGGCACGGCATCGGCGCGGCGCGGATCGATCGCGACCGCCTGGCGCAAGCTGCGCGCCAAGCCCTTGTAGCAGGATTCGACGATGTGGTGATTGTTCTCGCCGTAGAGGTTCTCGACGTGAAGCGTGACGCCGGCCGACTGCGCGAAGGCCTGGAACCACTCCTTGAACAGCTCGGTGTCCATCTCGCCGAGCTTGGGCTTGGTGAACTTCACCTTCCAGACGAGGTAGGGGCGGTTCGAGGCGTCGAGCGCGACGCGCGTCAGCGTCTCGTCCATCGGCACGAGCGCGTCGCCCCAGCGCGCGATGCCGCGCCGGTCGCCCAGCGCCTTGGACACGGCCTCGCCGACGACGTAGCCGGTATCCTCGGTGGTGTGGTGGAAGTCGATATGAAGGTCGCCCTCCGCCCGCAAGGTCAGGTCGACGAGGCTGTGCCGCGACAGCTGCTCGAGCATATGGTCGAGAAAGCCGATTCCGGTCGAGACGTCGTAGACGCCGGTGCCGTCGAGATTGACGGCGCCGCGGATCTTGGTCTCCCGCGTCACGCGCTCCACGCTCGCCTGGCGCGCGGGCGGGGCGACGACGGGGGAGCGGGCCTGGGCCACCTTTGGCTCTCCTTGCCGGGTTGGGGCCGAGCCTCTTCAGGGC
>DASWFH010000008.1:0-3427 GCA_036394355.1 Allostellaceae bacterium
CGGCAGGAAGCCCTCGGCCTTGGCGTCGTAGACGCCATGGACGAGGCTCAAGAACTCGTTCATGACGTTGCGGTGGAACCACGGCGGGCGGAACGTGTCCTCGGCCACCAGCCAGCGCGGCGGGAAGATGACGAAATCGACGTTGGCGGTGCCGCGGATCTCGCTCGGCGAGGTCAGCACGGTATAGATCGAGGGGTCCGGGTGGTCGAAGCTCACGGTGCCCATCACGTTGAAATTCGCGAGGGCGTATTTGTAGGGCGCGTAGTTGCCGTGCCAGGCGACGACATCGAGCGGCGAGTGGTCGAGCTCGGTCGCCCAGAGATGGCCCATGAATTTCTGCACCACCTCGACCGGGCGTTCAGCGTCCTCGAACCAGGCGACCGGCGTCAAAAAATCGCGCGGGTTGGCGAGGCCGTTCGAGCCGATCGGCCCGAGCTCGGGCAACCGCAGCACGGCGCCGTGATTCTCGCAGACATAGCCGCGCGCCGTGCTGTCGAGCAACTCGACGCGGAAGCGCAACCCGCGCGGTACGACCGCGATCTCGCCCGGCGCCAGCGCGAGAACACCGAGCTCGGTCAGCAGCCGCAGCCGGCCCTGCTGCGGCACGATCAGGAGCTCGCCATCGGCATCGCAGAAGATGCGGTCGGTCATCGAGCGGTTGGCGAGATAGGCGTGGATGGCGACGCCGGCGCCGCCAGCGGGATCGCCGTTGCCGCCCATGGTGACGAGGCCGTCGACGAAATCCGCCGGCTTCTCAGGCAGCGGCAGCGGGTCCCAGCGCAAGCGGTTGGGCGGCGTCTCGACCTCGCCGAACGGGCCGCTGCGCAGCAGCCCGTCGTCGCGGCGGCGATAGGGCGGATGGCTCGCCGTCGGGCGGATGCGATAGAGCCAGGAGCGGCGGAGCTCGCCGCGCGGCGCGGTGAAGGGGGTGCCGGAGATCTGCTCGGCATAGAGACCGAGCGGCACCTGCTGCGGCGAGTTCCGCCCCACCGGCAGCGCGCCTGCCACGGCTTCGGTGGCGAATTCGTTGCCGAAGCCGGAGAGATAGCGCTCGGCGGATTCTGACGTCTTCGCCATCGCCTTATCCCTCCAGCGTGCGCCACATCTGCGTGTCGCGCTCGGCGGTCCAGATCTGCGGATCGGCCATGCCGCTCATCTCATCGAAGCAGCGGCTCACATTGAAGGGCATGCAGTGCTCGAAGATGACCCAATGGCCGTAGCGCGGGCGGAGCGCCGCCATGGCCTCGTTATAGACCGCCTTGAGCCCCTCTTTCGCCTCGACGCCCGCGCGCACCACATTGGTCAGATCGGTGAGGAAGCGTCGCGTCGAGGCGATCGAGGCGTCCGCCTTGTCGGTGCCCACCAGCGCATCGCCGCGGCCGGGGACCAGCGCCTTGGCCTTGAAGCCGCGCAGACGTTCGAGCGTATCCGGCCAGTGCGTGAAATAGGCGTCGCCGCAATAGGGCGTTGCCCCCTCCTCCACCAGGTCGCCCGAATAGAGCACGCCACTGTCCGGCAGATAGGCGATGGTGTCGCCCTTGCTGTGGCCGCGGCCGATATGGCGGATCTGCACCTCGCGCTTGCCCATCCACAGCGTCAGCGAGGTGTCGAAGACGAGGGTCGGCCAAGTCAGGCCGGGCACGCTCTCGACTGCCTGGAAAAGGCGCGGGAAGCGCTGCACTTCGCTCTCGAAATCCTGCTGCCCGCGCTCCTTGATCAGCTCAAGTGTGCCGTGGCTGGCGATGATGTGCTGCGCCTTGTAGGCCGAGGCGCCCATGACGCGCACCGCATGGTAATGCGTCAGCAGCACATATTTGACCGGCTTGTCGGTGATATCACGCAGACGGCGGATCAAATCCTGCGCCATCACCGGCGTGGCGCGGGCGTCGATGATCATGACGCCGTCATCGCCGACGATGATGCCGGTGTTGGGATCGCCTTCCGCGGTGAGGCAATAGGCGCTGTCGGCCAGCTTTTGCAGCGTTTCCTTTTTCTCGGCGAGGTCGGCCTGCGAGGCGAAAGCTTTTGCCATGGTCTCACTCCTTGGCCGGGCCGGCGTCGCGGGCGAGGACGAAAGCCTCGCGCAGCACGGCGCGGTCGCCGATGTGGTTGCACAACAGCAGGATCAGCCGCGCCGACACCGCCTCCGCCGCGTCGCGGTCGAGCCCATCATAGACGCGAACGAGCTCGACATAGAAACCATCCGGGTCGGGCAGGTTGAGAGCGCTGCTCAAGCCACGCATGCGGCCTCCTCTGCGTCGGTCTTGCCGCCGAGCGCGCGGGCGAGCGCCGCCTCGACGGCGGCGGCATCGAACGAGCGGAAGCGCGCGGCGATGTGCTGGTCCGGACGGATCAGGACGAAGCTTCCGGGCGCCGCGCCATAACGCGACCGCACCAGCCCGGCCATGTCGTCCGCTTCTCTCACCGCCAACAGCGAGATCGGCACCGATAGATGGCGCCAGCGCGCGGCCGCCTTGGCGACCTTGGCCGGCACACCGCTCGCGGGTGGGATGTAGAGCCCGACAAATCCCCGGCCAAGCCGGTCGAGCAGCCAGCCCGGCCGGCCGTCCTCGCCCCTGACCGGTGCGTCGGGACAGGCAGCGCCCGGCCGCGCCAGGCGCGGCAGGGCCGGATCGTCCTCGCCGTTGAGCGGCGAGCCGTCGAGCACCGCCGGCAGCGACAACCGGCCGCTGTTGATGAGCGCGCGGGCGAAAGGCTGCGTGCGCGCCAGGTCGAGCACCGCGTCGCGCAGCGCCGTCGCCATGCCCGGCTTGGGTGACATGAAATCGGTGGCGCGGGTCGAGTGCAGGATGTTCTCGTCGCAGGCGGCGACGCGCTCGGCGCTGTAGCTCTCGAGCAGCGCCGGCCCGGCCTTGCCCTCGACCACCAGGGCGAGCTTCCAGGCGAGGTTGTCGGCATCGTGGATGCCGCTGTTGCCGCCGCGCGCGCCGAAAGGCGAGACCTGATGCGCGCTGTCGCCGGCAAAGAGAACGCGGCCATGGACGAAGCGCTCGAGGCGCGAGCACTGGAAGATATAGACGCTGGCCCAGATGAGCTCGAAGGATGTGCGGTCGCCGAGGACCCGCACGAGCCGCGGCATGATGCGCTCGGGCTTGCGCTCGGCCGCCGGGTCGGCATCGGCGCCGAGCTGGAAGTCGATACGGAAGATGTTGCCGGGCTGGCGGTGCATCAGCGCCGAATCACCGGGGTGGAAGGGCGGGTGGAACCAAAAGCGCCGCTCATGGCCGAGGTCGACGCAGGTGCGCACATCGGCGATCAGGAAGCGCTCGTCAAAGACGCGGCCGACACAGGCGAGGTCGAGCAGGCGCCGCAGCGTGCTGCGCGGCCCGTCGGCGGCAACTACCCATGCCGCGCGAAAAACCCGCGGGCCGTCAGGTGTCTCCACCGTCAGCGACACACCGTCGGC
>DASWFH010000009.1:0-6673 GCA_036394355.1 Allostellaceae bacterium
GCGTTGAACTGCTCGATCTGCGTCCAGGTGATCCAGCCGGCGGTGAAGCCGCACGGGTAGCCGGCGGCGCGGATCTTCTTGGCGTCGGCGAACCATTCGGGCCAGGTCTGTGGCGGCTTCTCCGGATCGAGCCCCGCCTTCGCGAACGCATCCTTGTTGTAATAGGAAATCGCCGACGAGCTGTTGAAGGGCAGCGACAGCATCTTGCCGTCGGACGTGCTGTAATAGCCAGTCACCGTCGGCAGATAGGCGCTCGGATCGAACTTCTCGTTCGCCTCGGCCATGAGCTGATAGACGGGCTTGATGGCGCCCTTGGCTGCCATCATCGTCGCGGTGCCGACCTCGAAGATCTGGATGATGTGCGGCGCATTGCCGCCGCGGAAGGCGGCGATGCCGGCGCTCATCGTCTCGGGATAGCTGCCCTTGTAGACGGGCACCACCTTGTACTCGCTTTGCGACGCGTTGAAATCGGCGGCGATCTTGTTGACGCGCTCGCCATTGACGGCGGTCATCGCGTGCCACCACTGGATCTCGATGGGCGCGGACTGCGCAAAAGCCGCCGACGCAATGGACGCGGCGATTGCAACCGACAACAGCGCGAGCCTGAAAACGAACATTCCCCACCTCCCCAACGCTCGCCGCGGGCCGCGACGGTCTCGTTTCTAGTTCCCCAGACCTTGCCGGATCGCGACAGTCTTGTGAAGCCGCGATGACGGGCGGCCGTTAACCAATGTTACCCTCAACCGAAGCGCGATTCGGCCAACGCCGTTGCCCACTTGCCGGGGATGCAGCGAACAGGGTATTTACGAAGACATGACCATCACCGCCGCTTTCCGCATGGCCCTCCCGTCGCAGCTCTCGCATCCGGCCGGGCGGGTCCCGGTGCGCGTGCGGGTGAGCCGCCGCGCGCGCCGCCTGGCGCTCAAGATCGACGCGGTCGGGGATGCGGTGGAGCTGGTCCTGCCGCCGCGGACCTCCGTCCCGCGGGCGTTGAACTTCCTCAAATCCAATCGCGATTGGCTAGAAACCCGGCTGGCCGCGCTGCCGCCGCGGCTGGTCTTCGAGGACGGCGAGAAGGTCCCGGTGCTGGGCGTCCTCCACCGCATCCGCCATGTCGCCCGCGCGAGCGACCGCGGCCCGGTCTGGATCGAGGGGCGGGAGATCCGGGTGACCGGCGAGGAGCGCCACATCGCCCGCCGGCTGCGCGACTTCCTCAAGGACAAGGCGCGCGAGGAGCTCGGCCGCCGCGCCCGCCGGCTCGCCCTCCAACTCGACCGCAAGGTCCAGCGCATCACCGTCCGCGACACGACGACGCGGTGGGGCAGCTGCTCGGCCAACGGCAACCTCGCCTTCTCCTGGCGGCTCATCATGGCGCCCGAGGCGGTGCTGCATTACGTGGTGGCGCATGAGGTCGGGCATCTCCTCGAGATGAACCACGGGCCGCGCTTCTGGAAGCTGGTCGACCGCCTGGTGCCCAATGTCGAGCGCCAGCGCGACTGGCTCAACCGCAACCGCGCCTGGCTGCTACGCATCGGGTGAACGCCGGCGCTCTTCCCCTCGCCACTCCACCACCGTCATGGCCGGGCTTTTGTCCCGGCCATCCACGTCTCTGCCTGCCCGGTGCGGGCTCTCGCGGTTGCAAGCGCAACCGCTGACGCCCGCCCGCGATCGCGCTGCGCGCGACGCGCGCTACTTCACGATCTCCCAGGTGCCGTCGGGCTGGCGGCAGGCGGTGCCGTAGGTCTGCTGCTTGCGGCCGGCGACGACGGCGTCGCTGGTGTATTCGCGGCAGTAGCGGCCGTTGCCGGCGTCGTAGCTGCGGGTCGGCGTGACCCAGTAGCCGTCGCCTTCATTCTGGCCCTGCCACGCCACCGTCTGGCGGTCCGGCACGTGCTCCAGCACCTGGCCGGCGCAGGCCTGGTCGAGCTGGTCCATGTTCCGGCCGATCCGGCC
This sequence comes from Allostellaceae bacterium, assembly GCA_036394355.1. Classification (GTDB taxonomy): domain Bacteria; phylum Pseudomonadota; class Alphaproteobacteria; order ATCC43930; family CGMCC-115725; genus DAHUYF01. Next base: position 1,954 of record DASWFH010000009.1, read on the forward strand.
GCCGACGAAGAGGCCGACGAGCACGCCGCCGACCGTCGCCACCGTGCGTCCCTGGCCCTTGCCGATGTTGCTGCCGATGAGGCCGCCGGTCGCGCCGCCGAGCGCCGCGCCGATCATGTCGCGGTAGCAGACGCGCTGGTCGAGGCCATAGGGCATGGCGACGACAGCCGGCGGCGGCGCGCGGTCATAGCCGTCGCGCTCGTCATCCTGCTCGTCATCGTGCTCGTGATGGCGGTGCCGCTCGCGCCAGTGGTCGTCGTCGCCGTCGTGCTTGTCGCGCCAGCCATGGGCCGGCGCCCAGGGCGGCGGATCGGCGAGCGCCGCCGAGAGCGGCAATGAGGACATGGAAAACAGCAGGGCGATCGCGGCGGCGCCGGCGCGGAGCGTGGTTCTCGTCATCGTCATCGTCATCTCACGAGGTTCGTGCAGGGCATATCCGGCCAATCTCTACTGTCCGGACGGTGAAGGAAGTGACAATTTCCGGACGGGGATGCCGACAACTCGACTAAATTGCGCGGCTCATTCGGCCGGTACGGCGTCCGCCGGGGGCGCATCGATGCCTGCGCGCCGTCTCAGCCAGACCAGCAGGAACAGGCTCGGCAAGCAGGCGAGCGTGGCAAAGAGAAAGAAGGGTATCCAGTCGAAGCGATCGACCAACCAGCCGCTCGGTGCGGACAGGAAGCGCGCGGGCACGGCGGCAAGCGACGAGAAGAGCGCGTATTGCGTCGCCGTGAAAGCGATATTGCACAGGCTCGAGAGATAGGCGACGAAAGCCGCCGAGGCCATGCCGCCGGTGAAATTCTCGCCGAAGATCGACGCCCCCAGCATCACATTGCTGTGGCCGGCGAGCAGTAGCGCGATGTAGAGCAAGTTCGCCGACATCTGCAACACGCCGGCAAAGAGCAGCGCACGGAACAACCCGAGCCGCGCGACCAAGGTGCCGCCGGCGGCGACGCCCGCCAAGGTTGCGACGAGGCCGACGACCTTGCCGATATTGCCGACCTCGTCCTTGGTGAAACCAAGCTCCTGGTAGAGCGGCGTCGACATCGTGCCGGCGAGCGCTTCGCCGAGCTTATAGAGCACGATGAGGCATAGGATCCCGCCCCAGCTCGACCGCTGCATGAAATCGGCGAAGGGCTCGATGATCGCCACGCGCGCCCAGGCGGCGATCCGCTGGCGGCGCCCGGCCGGGCGTGGCGGCGCCAAGGCCGCGGTCGGAACCTGCGGCTCTCGAGTCAGCAAGATGGTGACGATGCCGATGAGCATCAGCGCCGCCATGATCGAGTACGCGAAGTGCCAGCCGCCGAGCTCAGCCGCGTCATACGCGCCGGTGCCGCCGGCGAGCATGCCGAACCGATAGCCCCATTGCGTCGCCGCGGCGCCCGCGCCCTGCTCGTCGGGCTTCAGCAGCTCGATGCGGTACGCGTCGATGACAATGTCCTGGCTTGCCGACAGGAAGGCGACGATCACTGCCAGCAGCGCCGTGACGGCCAGCTGCGTCTTCGGCTCGGTGCTGCCGAGCGCAAAGATCGCCGCCATCAACGGCAGCTGGATCACGATGGCCCAGCTCCGTCGCCGCCCCATGCGGCGGGTCAGTAGCGGAATGGGCAGCCGGTCGATGAACGGCGACCAGACGAACTTGAAGCTGTAGGAGAGGCCGGCGAGGACGAAGAGACCGATGGCGGTGCGCGAGACGCCGACTTCCCGGAGCCAGAAGGACAAGGTAGCAAAAACGAGCGGCAGCGGCAGCCCGCTCGAGAACCCCATGCACAGGATCGCCAGCATGCGGCGGTCGCGATAGACCTCGAGCGCCGCGCGCCAGGATTTCACGGCAGGCCTGCCACGGAAGGGCCGCTCATCGCCGCGTCTACGTGCCGCCCTCGGCGTCGGCGGCGACCTGCAGGCGGACGATCTTGTCGGGGTCGGCGACGGCGCCGTTGTCGTCCTCGTCGCCCTTCTTGATGGCGTCGATGTGCTCCATGCCCGACACCACCTGGCCCCACACGGTGTACTTGCCGTCGAGGAAGGGCGCCGGGGCGAAGCAGACGAAGAACTGGCTGTCGGCGCTGTCGGCGCTCTGCGAGCGCGCCATCGAGACGGTGCCGCGCACATGCTTCGCGACATTGAACTCGGCCTTGAGCTTCTTGCCGGAGCCGCCGGTGCCGTCGCCGCGCGGGTCGCCGGTCTGCGCCATGAAGCCATCGATGACACGATGGAAGACGATGCCGTCGTAGAAGCCCTTGCGCGCCAGATCCTTGATCCGCGCGACATGGCCGGGCGCCAGATCGGGCCTGAGCGCGATGACGACGCGCCCGGCGGGCACGTCGAGGTACAGCGTGTTCTCGAGGTCGGTGGCGCTCATGCCCTCTCTCCTCACATGGCGGGCGGGTGCCGACGAAACGCCGCGCCGCTCAGCCCTTCTTCGCCTTGTCGGCGTCGGCGGCGATCTGCATGTGGACGATGTGATCGGGATTGTCCACCGAGCCGTTGCGGTTGGCGTCGCCCTTCTTGATGGCGTCGACGTATTCCATGCCCGACGTCACCTTGCCGAAGATCGTGTATTTGCCGTCGAGGAACGGCGCCGGAGCGAAGCAGATGAAGAATTGGCTGTCGCCGCTGTCGGGATCGCTGGCGCGGGCGAGGCCCAAGGTGCCGCGCGCGAAATGCGCGTTCTGGCTGAACTCCGCCTTGACGTTCTGGCCCGAGCCGCCGGTGCCGTTGCCTTTGGGGTCGCCGGTCTGCGCCATGAAGCCATCGATGACGCGGTGGAAGGCGAGGCCGTCATAGAAGCCGCGCCGCGTCAGCTCCTTGACATGCGCCACCGTCTTGGGCGCGAGGTCGGGAAGCAGCTCGATGACGACGCGGCCGGCGGGCACGTCGAGATAAATCGTGTTCTCCGGATCGGCGGCGCGGGCGGGCGCCGGCGCGAGGAGGAAAAGTCCGGCGAGAACGGCAAGAGAGCGGGCTGCGCGAAGCATCGATTCCTATCCGTTGCGGTGAAAAATCCGCGGCGACCTTAGCCCAGGCGCGCCGCCAAGGAAAGCGCTGCTATAATGCCGCAGCCTTACGGTTGAGGATCGAATCGATGCACGGCCGGCTCTGGATATACGTCGCGCTCTGCTCGCTGCTGGGCGCGGCCGGATGCAGCAACCTTCGCACCGCGCCCGCGGCACCGCCGGTCGCCGCGCCGGCGCTGGCGGCGCCGACGGCCTTGGCGCCGCCGCCCGCCGCGCCGGCGGCGCCTTCCGTTGCGCCCGAGGCGCGCTTCGCCGCGGTCGAGCCGGCGGAGATCCAGGTCGTGATGGTCGATCTCAGCCTGGCGCACGCACTCGATGTCTGCGGCTTCCCCACGCTCGGCCAGTTCATCCGCGACTACACGCAGCAGAAGGTCGAGGCCTGCCCCAACAGCGCCCAGCGCAAGGCGGCGCTGCGCGAAATCGTGGCCAGCGCCGCGCTGCGCGAGAAGCGCCTCGACGAGCAGGCGCGCGCGCAAGGCGCCGCGCCGCGCTGCGAGGAGGCCGACAAGCTCAAGCTGATCAAGGAGATGATCCCCGTCGCGCAGCGCTACGTCGCCGCCGCCGACAAGCCGCTCGATTGCAGCCGCGTCAGCCGCTCCGAGCCTTAGCGGCAAGGAGCGCCGCCGCCCTTACCCCGCCTCGGCGGCGCGGGCCTGGCGTTTGCGTGCGTTGGGATCGAGCAAGCGCTTGCGCAGGCGGATCGCTTTCGGCGTCACTTCGACGAGCTCGTCGTCGGAGATGTAGGCGATCGCCTGCTCGAGCGTCATCAGGATCGGCGGCGTCAAGCGCACCGCCTCGTCCTTGGCGGTGGTGCGAATGTTGGTGAGCTGCTTGCCCTTCAAGGGATTCACGTCGAGGTCGTTGCCGCGCGTATGCGCGCCGATGATCATGCCCTGATAGACCGGCGTGCCCGGGGTGATGAACATCGGGCCGCGCTCCTCGAGGTTCCACAGCGCATAGGCGACGGCGGCGCCATCGCCGGTCGAGACGAGCACGCCGTTGCGCCGACCCTCGATCGGCCCCTTCCACGGCGCGTAGCCGTGGAACAGCCGGCTCATGATGCCGGTGCCGCGCGTGTCCGTGAGGAACTCGCCCTGATAGCCGATGAGGCCGCGCGTCGGCGCGATGAAGGTTAGGCGCTGCTTGCCGCCGCCCGACGGCCGCATATCCGTCAGCTCGGCTTTGCGCTGGCTGAGCTTGTCGACGACGATGCCGGCGAAGCCTTCGTCGAGATCGATCTGCACCTCCTCGATCGGCTCGAGGCGCTGCCCGGTCGTCGCGTCGCTCTTGAAGAGGACGCGCGGCCGCGAGATGGCGAGCTCGTAGCCTTCGCGCCGCATCGTCTCGATGAGCACGCCCAACTGCAGCTCGCCGCGGCCGGCGACTTCCATCGCGTCCTTGTCCTCGGTCTCGCGCACGCGGATGGCGACGTTGCCCTCGGCCTCGCGGTGCAGGCGCTCGATGATCATGCGCGAGGTCACCTTGCTGCCCTCGCGGCCCGCGAGCGGGCTGTCGTTGACCGAGAAGGTCATCGCCAAGGTCGGCGGGTCGATCGGCGTCGCCGGCAGCGCCTCGGTCACTTCGGGCGCGCAGATCGTGTCGGCGACGGTGGTCTCGGCGAGGCCGGCGATGGCGATGATGTCGCCCGCCATCGCCTCCTCGATCGGCCGGCGCTCGAGGCCGCGGAAGGCCAGGAGCTTGGT
>DASWFH010000010.1:0-3286 GCA_036394355.1 Allostellaceae bacterium
GACGGCGGTGAGCACCTGCTGCTCCTGGCGGGCATAGCCCTTCACCGTCTCGACCAGGTTGGGGATGAGGTCGGCGCGGCGCTGGTACTGGTTCAGCACCTGGCTCCACGCCGCCTTGACCTCCTCGTCCTGGCGCGGCACGGCGTTGACGTCGCAGGCGGCGAGGCCGAGCAGGAGCAGGAACAACGCGGCCAGGCGCGGCGCCAAGCGAAGGTGCTGCTGAATCATGGTCGGCGATGCTCCCTGGTGTCGCTGACGGAACGAGCGGACATTACCGCAACAGGATCACTTCCGCATCCGGCGGATCGGCGTAGAGGCGCTCGACCAGCGCGGCCCGGTTGGCGAGGACGGCGCGCTGATTGAGGTAGCCCTTGTCGGTGATCTCGCCCGTGTCGATCGAGGCGGGCATGTCCAGCAGCAGGGCGCGGGCGATGCACTGCGAGCTGCCGCCGGCCTGGGCGTTGTGGCGCGCCAGCCCGGCGCCCAGCGCCTCGCGCACCGCGCGCTCGGCGATGAGCGCTGTGAGCGGCGCATCCGCCGGAATATGCGAACACAGGCCGCGGCAGCCGGCGAGGCTGGGAAAGACGAGCAGCGTGATCTCGTCGCGGTCGTGGCCAGCGATGACGGCGTCCTCGATGACCGGCGCGCCGGCGGCGATGACGGCGATGCGCAGCGCGCCCGTGCTGACCCAGGTGCCGGAGCCGAGCTTGAAATTCTCGCCGATGCGGCCGTCGAAGACGATGCCGCGCGCGGGGTCGGCGGGATCGGCGAGGCGCGCCGCGTCGCCCGGTCGGTAGAAGCCGTCGCCGTCATAGGCCTCGGCGGTGAGATCGGGACGCCGCCAATAGCCGGGCGAGACATTGGCGCCGCGCACGCGGATCTCGAGCTTGTCGTCATGCGGCACCAGCTTGATTTCGCAGCCCGGGGCCGGCAGGCCGATATTGCCGGCGCGCGCGATCGGGTAGTGCACGATGGTCGCCATCGGCGCCGTCTCGGTGGTGCCCCAGGCCGACACCATCGTCAGCGTGCGGCCGATGGTCTTTTGCGACAGCGCCTCGATGCGCTGCCACAGGCTCTGCGGCAGCGCCGCGCCGGCGTAGAAGATGAGGTCGAGCTCGCGGAAGAAATTGCGCGCGAGCGCGCCGTCCCGCTCGAGATGGTCGAGTATCAGCGCGAAGCCGCGGGGCACGTTGAGATAGAGCGTCGGCGACACTTCGCGCAGATTGGCGACGCTGCGCTCGATGAGGCCGGGCACCGGCCGGCCCTCGTCGATGAACAGCGTGCCGCCGTTGCGCAGGATGAGGTTGAAATCGGCATTGCCGCCGAAGGTGTGGTTCCACGGCAGCCAGTCGAGGATCACCGGCGGCCGGTCCTCGAGGAACGGCCAAGCCTGCGCGTAGCTCTGCTGGTTCGAGCACAGCATGCGCTGCGTGTTGACGACGCCCTTGGGCGGGCCGGTCGAGCCCGAGGTGAACAGGATCTTCGCCACCGTGTCCGGCCCGAGCGCGGCATAGGCCGCGTCGATCGCCGCGCCGGGCCGCGTGTCGAGGAGCGAGCGGAAGTCGGTGGCGGGCACGCCGCGCGGCGGGTTGGCGCTGACGACGAGCTCGGCATCATCCAGTCCCAGCGCGGCGATGGCGGCGCCGTAGCGCTCGCCGTCATCGGCGAAGATGAGCGCGGGCGCGAGCAGGTCACGGACATAGCGCAGCTTGACGAAATCCTGCGATAGCCGCGAATAGGCGGTCGAGACCGGCGCCACCGGCACGCCCGCCTGCATCGCGCCCAGCGCCAGCAGCGCATGGTCGATGCCGTTGTCGGAGAGGATCATCACCGGGCGCTGCGGCCCGAGGCCGCGATCGAGCAGCGCCTCACCGACGGCGTGCGCCGCTTCCTGCGCCTCGCCATAGCTCAGCTTGCGCCAGCCGCCGCTGCGATCGCGCTCGGCCAGAAAGGTCCGGCCCGGCGCGTGGCGCGCCCAGCGCTCGAGCCATTCGCCGACGCAGCGCGCATAGGGCTGCAGCGTCTGCGGCGAGCGCAGGATCATGCCGCCGCCCGGCAGATTTTCGACGCCGACCGCGGCGTCGGCAAAGCGTGGCGCGCGCCTCGCGCCCGGCCCCGACACGTCCCGCCTCATCGCCGCGTCCGCCCCATGGCGGGAGAGCTTACCGGCGCGGACAAGCGCGGTGAAGGGAGATGTTCCGCCGGCCGCCGCGGCAGCCTATGATCGCCGCACGCCGCATGCTCAAGCGGCCAGCGAGGGAGGCGTCGGAATGCTCGAGACGACGATCGCCGGGAGCCTGCCGAAGCCGTTCTGGCTGGCCACGCCCAAGACGCTGTGGGCGCCCTGGGCGCAGCAGGGCGAGGCGCTGGCCGAGGCCAAGCGCGACGCCACGCTGCTCATCCTCAAGGAGCAGGAGGATGCCGGCATCGACATCGTCACCGACGGCGAGCAGTCGCGCCAGCATTTCGTCCACGGCTTTCTCGAGCGGATCGACGGCATCGATTTCGCGCGGCGTGTGCCGATGGGCATCCGCAAGAACCGCTACACCGCGGAAGTGCCGACCGTCGTCGCCGCCTTGAGGCGCAAGGGCCCGGTCCACCGCACCGAGGCGGCGCTGGCGCGCGCGCATACCCGGCGCCGGCTCAAATTCACCCTGCCCGGGCCGATGACCATCATCGACACCATCGCCGACGCGCATTACGGCGACCGCGTCAAGATGGCGATGCGCTTCGCCGAGCTCTTGAACGAGGAGGCGCGCGAGCTCGAGGCGCTCGGCGTCGACGTCATCCAGTTCGACGAGCCCGCCTTCAACGTCTACATGGACGAGGTCAAGGAGTGGGGCATCGAGGCGCTGCACCGCGCGCGCGCCGGGCTCGCCTGCAAGACGGCCGTGCACATCTGCTATGGCTACGGCATCAAGGCGAACATCGATTGGAAGCAGAGCCTGGGCAGCGAGTGGCGGCAATACGAGGAGATCTTTCCCGCGCTGGCGCAGAGCCGCATCGACCAGGTCTCGCTCGAATGCGCCAATTCGCGCGTGCCGCTGAACCTGCTCGCGCTGCTCAAGGGCAAGGACGTGCTGCTCGGCGTCATCGACGTCGCCAGCGACAAGATCGAGACGCCGCAAGAGGTCGCCGCCACCATCCGCCGCGCTATGGAATTCGTGCCGGTCGAGCGCATCCAGCCCTGCACCAATTGCGGCATGGCCCCCTTGGACCGCCACGTCGCCCATGGCAAGCTCCAGGCGCTCGGCGCCGGCGCCGCGCTGCTGCGCCAGGAGCTGGG
>DASWFH010000011.1:0-2787 GCA_036394355.1 Allostellaceae bacterium
AGCCAGAGCGGCGTCTGGGCGGGCGTCTCCTCGCGTGGCGTCAGGCCCAGGAGCAGGCGCAGCGCGGGGAAGCGCACGCGCCGCGGCGCCGGCGGCGTCACCCGCAGCAGCCACCACAGCACCGGCAGCACGGCGAGCCCCAGCAGGAGCCACGGCGCGGCAAAGGCGAGGGGACCGAGGGCGAGCATCAGTTGCCGCCGACTTTCGCGATCGCGCACCCGCCCCCCACCCTGACCCTCCCCCTCAAGGGCGGAGGGGATGAGCGTCGGTTTCCCCCTCCCCCCTTGAGGGGGAGGGCGGGGAGGGGGGTAAGTCGCAAGCGCACCATCACCTCCGCCGCGGCTGCGCCAGCGCGCCGTAGAGCGCCAGCAGCGCCGTATGCGGCGGTCGGTCGGTGCGGTGCATGGCGAAGCTCCAGCCGGTCGCGCGGGCGATGGCGGCGAGCCCGTCGCGATGTTGCGCCAGCCGCCGCGCGTAATCCTCGCGCACCATCTCGACGCGGCTGATGAGCAGCGGATCCTCCTGCTCGAAGCCCTCGAAGCGCACGCGCCCGGCGAAGGGCAGCGTCTCCTCGGCGGGGTCGAGCACCTGGAGGAGATGGCCGCGCAACCCATTGGCGGCAAAGCGGCCGACCAGCGCGTGGATCTCCGCGAGCGGCGCCAGCAGGTCGCCGGCCAGCACGAGCTGGCCGTAGCGCGGCAGCGGCTCGAAGGCGGGAAGGTTGGCGCCGGGCGCCGGGCGCTCGATCGTCAGAGCGAGGCGGTTCAGCACGGCGCGCCCTGTCGCGGGCGGCTGACCCAAGCCCAGCAGCGCCACGCGCTCGCCGCCGCGCACCAGGAGCACCGCCAGCGCCAGCACGAGAATGTCGGCGCGCCGCCGCTTGCTCGGCAGCGCCGCCGTCGAGGCATAGTCCATCGACGCCGACGTGTCCCGCCACAGCCACACGCTCTGCGCCGCTTCCCATTCCGTCTCGCGCACATAGACGTGCTGCGACTTCGCGCTCTCGCGCCAGTCGATGCGCGGCAGCGGATCACCGGCCTCGTAGCGGCGGAACTGCCAGAACGTCTCGCCCTGGCCGACGCGGCGGCGGCCGTGCACGCCTTGCGCCACCGTCGCGGCGACACGCTCGGCGGCGACCAGCAGCGGCGGCAGCGCCGCGGCAAGCTGCTCGGCCCGATGCTGCAGCGCTGCGGAAACGGCCATCAGCGGAACGGTGCCACGAGCCGATCGATGACCTGCGTCATGGTCACGCCGTCCGCGCGCGCCGCGAAGTTGAGCGCCATGCGGTGCCGCAGCACCGGTGCCGCGAGCGCCACCACATCGTCGATCGACGGCGCGAGGCGCGCATCGAGCAAGGCCCGGGCGCGGCAGGCCAGCATCAGCGCCTGGCTGGCGCGCGGTCCCGGGCCCCAAGCGACGTGCTGCTTCGCCTCCGCGATCTCGCTCTCCTCGGGCCGCCCGGCGCGCACCAGCTTCAGGATCGCCTCGACGACGCTCTCGCCGACCGGCACCCGCCGCACCAGCCGCTGCGCGGCGAGGAGCTCGTTGGCGCTGAGCACGGGCGTCACCTTCTCTTCGGCGACACCGGTAGTGGCGATGAGCATCTGCCGCTCCGCTTCCAGACCGGGATATCCCACGTCGATCTGCAGCAGGAAGCGGTCGAGCTGCGCTTCGGGCAGGGGGTAGGTACCCTCCTGCTCGAGCGGGTTCTGCGTCGCCAGCACATGGAACGGCCGCGGCAGCGGGTGATACTGGCCAGCTACCGAGACGCGCCCCTCCTGCATCGCCTGGAGCAGCGCCGATTGCGTGCGCGGGCTGGCGCGGTTGATCTCGTCCGCCATCAGCAGCTGGCAGAAGACCGGGCCGGGCAGGAAGCGGAAGGAGCGCCGGCCGGTGTCGCTCTCCTCGAGCACTTCCGAGCCCAGGATGTCCGCCGGCATCAGGTCGGGCGTGCACTGGATGCGCTTGTCGTCGAGGCCGAGCACGGTGCCGAGCGTCTCGACCAGTCGCGTCTTGGCCAGGCCGGGGACGCCGATCAGCAGCGTGTGGCCGCCGGCGAGCAACGTGATCAGCGCTTGATCGATCACCTCGCGCTGGCCGAAGATGACGCGGCCGATGCGCTCCCTGACCAGCGCCAGGCGTTGACCGAGCACATCGATCTCGCCGACGAGATCGCCCGGGCCGGTGGTCGCGGACAGATTATCGGTAAGGCTCACAACATCGTTTCCTTGTAATGGTACAGAGACAGATCATGACCGATAAGAGGTCGCCGTCAAAGGGGCTCGATCGGCTCGCCGAAAAAGCGGCGGCGGCGCCCACGGCCGGGCGCCAACCCATTGATTGCGGCCATTTTGATATACGCATCGCGCGTGACGGCACTTGGTTCTATCGTGGCTCGCCGATCGTCCGGCTGCCCCTCGTCCGCCTGTTCGGCACCGTGCTCCGGCGCGACGCGGAGGGCTCCTACTGGCTGGTAACACCGGCGGAGCGCGGTCGGATCACCGTCGATGATGCGCCTTTCGTCGCGGTCGAGGTCGCCATCAGCGGCGAAGGGCGCGAGCAGCAGGTCATCTTCCGCACCAATGTTGACGACACTGTGGCGGCGGATGGCGATCATCCCCTCCGCGTCGTTAACGATGCCGCAACCGGCGAGCCCAATCCTTATGTCCTCGTGCGGAACGGGCTGGAAGCGCGCTTGAGCCGCCCGGTATTCTACGAGCTGGTCGAGCGCGGCACAGAGGAGCGGGTCGGCGACGCGACCCTGTTCGGCGTATGGAGCAAGGGCAG
>DASWFH010000012.1:0-4334 GCA_036394355.1 Allostellaceae bacterium
ATCGAGCCGGATGTTGAGCGCATTGAGCACGGCGCCGGCCATGGCGACGCCGAAATGCGCCTCGAAGGCCTCGGGCGTGTTGGTCGCCATCAGCGCCACTGTGTCGTTCTTGGCCACCCCGGCCCGGCCGAGCGCGCTCGCCAGGCGCCGGCAGCGCCTGTAGCTCTCGGCCCAGCTGTAGCGGCGCTCGCCATGCACCACCGCCAGCCGGTCCGGGAACACTTGGGCGCTGCGGGCGATGAATCCGAGCGGCGACAGCGGCACGTAATTGGCCGCATTGCGGTCGAGATCGACGCTGTAAGGGCTGCGCATCTCCGCCATTTTACTCTCCCTGACGGCCCGGCTTGGCAACGTCCGGGCCTTGCCGCACTATTCACGCGCGGACACCGCTATTTAATACGAATATGTCGCACCATGACTAGCCGCTACGCCGAGGCCCACCGCCGCTCGCTCGCCGACCCTGAAAGCTTCTGGGGCGAGGCGGCGCAAGCCATCGACTGGGAGAAGCGCTGGGATCGCGTGCTCGACGCTGATAACCCGCCCTTTTACCGCTGGTTTCCCGGCGGCCGGCTCAACACCTGCCACAACGCCCTCGACCGCCATGTCGCCGGCGGGCGCGGCGAGCAGACGGCGCTCATCTACGACAGCCCGGTGAGCGGGCAGATCCAGCGCTTCACCTATCGCGCGCTGCGCGACCAGGTGGCGCTGCTGGCGGGCGCGCTCCGGGATCTCGGCATCGCCAAGGGCGACCGCGTCCTCATCTACATGCCGATGGTGCCGGAAGCGGTGATGGCGATGCTCGCCTGCGCCAGGCTCGGCGCCATCCATTCCGTCGTCTTTGGCGGCTTCGCCGCACCCGAGCTCGCCACGCGCATCGACGACGCCAAGCCCAAGGTGATCCTGTCCGCCTCCTGCGGCGTCGAGGTGCAGCGCGTCATCCCCTACAAGCCGCTGCTCGACCAGGCGATCGAGCTCGCCAAATCCAAGCCGCGCGCCTGCGTGATCCTGCAGCGGCCGATGGCGCCGGCGCCGCTCGTCGCCGGCCGCGATCACGATTGGCACGAGCTCGTCGCCAAGGCGCGGCCGGCCGATTGCGTCGCCGTCGACGCGACCGACCCGCTCTACATCCTCTACACCTCGGGCACGACCGGCATCCCCAAGGGCATCGTGCGCCACAATGGCGGCCATGCCGTGGCGCTCCATTGGTCGATGCGCAACATCTACGGCCTCGCGCCCGGCGAGGTGTTCTGGACGGCGTCCGATGTCGGCTGGGTGGTCGGCCATTCCTACATCGTCTACGCGCCCTTGATCTACGGCTGCACCAGCGTGCTCTACGAGGGAAAGCCGGTCGGCACGCCCGATGCCGGCGCCTTCTGGCGCGTCATCGCCGAGCACGGCGTCAGCGTGATGTTCACCGCGCCGACGGCGTTCCGCGCCATCAAGCGCGAGGATCCCGAGGGCAAGCTCATCCGCAAATATGACCTGTCGAAATTCCGCGCGCTCTTCCTCGCCGGCGAACGCGCCGATCCGCCGACCGTTCAATGGGCCGAGCAGCAGCTCAAGGTGCCGGTGATCGACCACTGGTGGCAGACCGAGACAGGCTGGCCGATCACCGCCAATTGCCTCGGCCTCGAGCCGATGCCGGTGAAGCACGGCTCCTCGACCAAGCCAGCGCCGGGCTGGGACCTGCGCGTGCTCGGGCCCGACGGGCACGAGATGAAGCGCGGCGAGATCGGCGCGCTGTGCCTGAAGCTGCCGCTGCCGCCGGGCGCATTGCCGACCTTGTGGAACGCCGACGAGCGCTTCGTCGACTCCTACCTCAAGGAATATCCCGGTTATTACGAGACCGCGGACGCCGGCTATGTCGATGCCGACGGCTACGTCTTCGTCATGACGCGCACCGACGACATCATCAATGTCGCGGGCCATCGCCTGTCAACCGGTGGCATCGAGGAAGTGCTGGCGGCGCATCCGGATGTCGCGGAATGCGCGGTGATCGGCGTCGCCGATGCGCTCAAAGGGCAGGTGCCGCTCGGCTTTCTCGTGCTCAAGGCCGGCGCCCAGCGGCCGCCTGCGCAAGTGGCGGCGGAAGCGGTCAAGCTGGTGCGCGACCGCATCGGCCCGGTGGCGAGCTTCAAGACGGCGATGGTGGTACAGCGCTTGCCCAAGACGCGCTCGGGCAAGATCCTGCGCGGCACGATGCGGCGCATCGCCGATGGCGAGGATTACAAAATGCCCGCCACCATCGACGACCCCGCCATCCTCGGCGAGATCGCCGACACGCTCAAAGACGCGGGCTACGCCAAGGCGTGAGCCCTCGGCGAGGAGAGAACATGGCCTGGGCAAAGCCGACGGAGCAGACGATCGCCATCTTCGACAGCATGATGCCGAAGCACCCGATGGTCGAACGCCGCAAGATGTTCGGCTGTCCGGTCGCGTTCGCCAACGGCAATATGTTTCTCGGGCTGCATGAGAACCGCATGATCCTTCGCCTCGGCGAGAAGGAGCGCGAGCGCTTCATTGCCAGCTTCGACGCGAGCATCTTCGAGCCCATGGCCGGCCGACCCATGCGCGAATACGTGGTCGTTCCCGAACAGCTCCTCGGCGACCCCGCTGGCTTGCAAAGCTGGTGCGACCGCGCGCTCGATTACGCGCTGTCGCTGCCGCCGAAGGCGGCGAAAAAAGCCGGTGCCGACAAGAAGAAGGCGAAGACGGCCAAAGCCAAAAGTCGCGCTGGCGCGCGCCGCCCCTGATCAGAGAGCCGCGCCTGCTCTCGCGGCGGCAGAAGGCTCAGGCGCTCGTCTCTAGAGGTGGGTGCGAACCTCGTCGAGCATGACGGCATAGCCGTTGGCCACGCCGATCTCGGCGGCGACGTCGACGCCGGCGACGCGCCAGATGCCATGGTCCTGCACCAGGACGGGCGCGCCGCTCACGCCGTGGGTTCCTGTGCAATTGTGATGAAGCAAACGCTGGCCCGTGCTGTCAGTGCCCCATCCAATGATGCGGCACGCCGAATCGGCGGTGGGCACGTAGCGCCGATCCTGGCTGTAGCCGCCGATCATGATCGTCGCGCCGATATCGGGTGGTCGATCGAGCAGAGTGAGACGGCGATCGACGGTGCCGAGCGCGGTATCGAGGGTGAGCAAGGCCCAGTCGCTGCCCGGCGTCTTCATCGGATTCGTCGGGTCGAAGCCTGGCCCCACCACAAAGCGGAGCCCCAGGGCGTGCCCTTTCGGCTGATCGCCGTCATAGCCGACAAGAAAATGGAAGGACGATGCCGGCAGGTAATTCCGCGTGCGCGCACTGTAAAGGCAATGGGCCGCCGTGAGGACGGTGCTCGGGCCGATCAAGGTGCCGGTGCACGACATGTAGAAGCTGCCAGCGCTCGCTTGCAGCTTGCCCACCGCGCGCCACGGTGCCGCGTTGGGATCGATGCGGATGCATGGATCGTGCGCGTCGATGCCGTAGGCGCAACGGTTCGATCTTCGCCGACGGTTCCGTCGGGTCGTCGGCGTGAGCGACCGTTGCGAAGACCGACAGCGCCGCACTTAGCGCGATCCGGCGGAGGCTCCCGAGCACAGACATGGCTGGCGATCCGAAGTCAGGTCACCCTTTTACCTGCGGTTGAGTGCCAACGCCATATGTTGCTCTATGGCCGATGCGTCCGATGGGGCGTACGGATGGGGCCGGCGAATCAGCCGGGCTCGAGCGTACCCTTAGGGTGCGGCCCCGTCCTCCGAGCCCGCATAGGAATCGGCTGCGTCGTCCGGTCCCGGCGCGGCGACTTCCACCGGCTTCTTGCCGCGATTGGCGCGGGCCACGGCGGCCTCGAGTTCCGGCAGCGTGCACAAGCCGACGGCGACGGGGTGCCGTGGCTTGATGTTGGGCGAGTTCCAGTGCGTGCGGTCGCGCACTGCCTGAATGGTCGGCTTGGTCGTGCCGATGAGCTTCGAGATCTGCCCATCGCTGAGCTCCGGATGGCTCTTCAGCAGCCAGGCGATCGCGTCGGGCTTGTCCTGGCGCTTGGCGATCGGCGTATAGCGCGGCCCGCGGTGCTTGAACATCGGCACCGGCATCGCCTCGGCGGATATCTTGAGACGCGCCGCCGGATCCTTCTGGCAGCGCTCGATCTCTTCCAGCGTCAGCTGGCCGTTGACGATCGGGTCGAGACCCTGCATCTGCACCGCGACTTCGCCGTCGGCGATCGCCTGCACCTCGAGCGGATGCAGCCCGCAGAAATCGCCGATCTGGTCGAAGGTGAGGGACGTGTTCTCGACGAGCCACACGGCCGTGGCCTTCGGCATGAGCGGCAGCGCCATCAATTCCTCCTTGCG
>DASWFH010000013.1:0-1648 GCA_036394355.1 Allostellaceae bacterium
GCAGATGGATGCTGAACATCGCGTCGGCGTCGGTCCAGTGGCGCAGCGGCCGGAAGCCGGACCGCGTCGCCAGGCGCTGGAATTCACCGACGGTATACTTGCAGGAATCCTCGGTGTGGATGCGCTCGCCCGCGGCGAAGCGGATGGCGCGGTCGGCGACGGTGACGATCTGGTCGGCAAGGCTCTTGATGTAGATCTCGATGCGCCCGGCGGCCACGTTGTAGAACGCCTCGTGCTCGAAGCGGTCGAGGTCGAAATCGGCGTCGAGCTCGCGATTGATCCGCTCCAGCAGATTGAGATTGAAGGCGGCGGTGACGCCCGCCCGGTCGTTGTAGGCGGCGTCGAGCAGCGCCGGGTCCTTCTTCAGGTCGACGCCCACCAGCATCGCCCCGGCGCGGCCCAGCACCTGCCGGCAGCCGGCGAGGAAATCGATCGCCTCTTCCGGCGTGAAATTCCCGATGGTCGAGCCGGGGAAGAAGCCCAAGCGCCGGCCGTCGCCGCGCGCCGGCAACGCCGGCAAGCGCAGCGGCTGGAGATAATCGGCGCAGACGGCGACCACGGGAACCTCGGGAAACTCGGCCGCCACCTCGCTGGCGGCGTCGCGCAACTGCTGGCGCGAGATGTCGATCGCGACATAGGCGGCCGGGTCTTCGAGCGCGTCGAGCAGCAGGCGGACCTTGCGGCTCGAGCCGCTGCCGAACTCGATGAGCTGGACGTGGCGTCCGGCGAGCGCGGCGATCTCCGGCGCGTGGTCTTCGAGGATCGCCATCTCCGTGCGCGTCAAATAGTACTCGGGCAGCTCGCAGATCTCCTCGAAGAGGGCCGAGCCGCGCTCGTCATAGAGGAAGCGGCAGGGCAGCGACTTGGATCGCCGCGACAGGCCCCACAGCACGGCCGAGCGGAAGCTCTCCTCCGCCGGGGCGAGGTCGTGAAACGCCGTCAGGGCGCCGCCGCGGCTCATGAATCCTCCGCCAGCCGGATGCCGCCGAACGCCCAGCGCGATGCCGGCGGAAAGAAATTGCGATAAGTCGGGCGCACATGCCCCGGCGGCGTCACCGCCGCGCCGCCGCGCAGCACCATCTGGTTCGACATGAATTTGCCGTTGTACTCGCCGACCGCGCCGGCGAGCGGGCGAAAGCCCGGGTAGCAGATATAGGGGCTCGCCGTCCATTCCCAAGCGTCGCCGATCATCTGCTGCAGCCCTTCGCCCGCCGGCGCCGGCTGCGGATGATAGAGGCCGCAATCCATCAGATTGGCGGAGGGCGACAGCTCAGCCTCCATCGCCGCGACCTCCCATTCCGCTTCCGTCGGCAGGCGCTTGCCGCACCAGCGCGCGAAGGCGTCGGCCTCGTAGAAGCTGACATGGCAGACCGGCTCGGCCGGATCGACGGGGCGTCGTCCCGCCAGGGTGAACACCGTCCAGCCGGCGTCGCTCTCGCCCTCCCGGCGCCAGTAGAGCGGCGCCGACCACTCCTCCTGCTGCACCAAGGCCCAGCCGTCGGAGAGCCAGAATTCGGGGCGGCGATAGCCCCGGTCGTCGATGAAGGCGAGGTATTCGCCGCAGGTGACGAGCCGGCTCGCCAGGCGGAACGGCTCGAGCCACACCTTGTGGCGCGGCTTCTCGTTGTCGAAGGCGAAACCGTCGCCG
>DASWFH010000014.1:0-2506 GCA_036394355.1 Allostellaceae bacterium
ATCCTGCGCCACCCCGCCTTCGTCGCCGGCGATGTCGACACCGGCTTCATCGACCGTCACCACGCCGCGCTGATCCCGCCGCCCGCGCCGGCGCCGCGCTGGGCGCTCGCCGCCGCGAGCCTCGGGCTGCTGCTCGAGCAAGCGGCGGCGGCGCGCGATGCCGCCAGCAGCTCGGGCGATCCGCATTCGCCCTGGCAGCGCCGCGACTTCTGGCGGCTCAACGGCGACACCTATCAGGACATCGTCTGGCGCGACGGCGAGGCGACGCGAGTGGTGAGCGCACATCGGCGCGGCGCGGGCTATCGCCTCGACATCGATGGCGAGAGCAGCCTCGCAGCGGCGGCGCGCACTGGCGACGGCGACCTCGCCCTCGACCTCGACGGCGTACGCTCGACCGTGACCGTCGCGCACGAGGGCGATTTGGTGATCGTCGTCGGCGATGAGGCAGCGTGGCGGCTCGCCTATCTCGATCCCGCCGCGCCCCGGGCTGACGATGCGGTCGCCGGCGGGCGGCTCACCGCGCCGATGCCGGGCAAGGTCTCGCAAGTGCTGACCAAGCCGGGCAGTCGAGTGAAGCGCGGGCAAGCCTTGATGGTGCTCGAGGCGATGAAGATGGAGCACACCATCGCCGCGCCCGCCGACGGTACGATCGAGCGCGTCAATTTTGCCTCGGGCGACCTCGTCAGCGAGGGCGCCGAGCTGATCGCCTTGAACGCAGAGGAGGGATGAGGCATGGCGATGCGTCTGCCCCAGCGCGTCTGCATGGTCGAGGTCGGCCCGCGCGACGGGCTGCAGAACGAGGCGCAGATCCTGCCTGCCGCAACCAAGATCGCGCTGATCGAGCAGCTCGCCGATGCCGGCTTGAGCGCGATCGAGGCGGGCAGCTTCGTCTCGCCCAAGTGGATCCCGCAAATGGCCGACACCGCCGAGGTGCTGGCCGGGCTCACGCGCAAGCCGGGCGTCAGCTACCCGGTGCTCGTGCCGAACCTCAAGGGCTTCGATGCGGCGCGCGCCGCACGCGTCGAGGAGATCGCCGTCTTTGCCGCCGCGTCGGAGAGCTTCTCGCGGCGCAACATCAACTGCTCGATCGCCGAGAGCCTCGCGCGCTTCGCGCCGGTGACCGCGGCGGCGCGGCAGCATGGTATGCGCGTGCGCGGCTATATCTCCTGCGTCGTCGACTGCCCCTATGAAGGCGCGATCGCCCCGGCCGCGGTGGCGGATGTCGCGGCGAAGCTGGCGGCGCTCGGCTGCTACCAGATCTCGCTCGGCGACACCATCGGCACCGGCACCCCGGCGCGCATCCAGACGATGATCGAGGCGGTGTCGGCGGCGCTGCCGCTCGAGCGGCTCGCCGTCCATTTCCACGACACCTACGGCCAGGCGCTCGCCAACATCCTGGCCGTGCTCGAGAAGGGGATCGCCGTGATCGACAGCTCCGTCGCCGGGCTCGGCGGCTGCCCTTATGCCAAGGGCGCCTCGGGCAATGTGGCGAGCGAGGATGTGCTCTACATGCTCACCGGGCTCGGCTGCGAGACCGGCGTCGATCTCGGCCGGCTGGCGGCGGCCGGCCGCTTCATCTCGCAGGCGCTGGGACGCGAGCCGGTCTCCAAGGTGGCGCGCGCGCTGGCCGCCAAGGCGGCGGCCTGAGCATGGCGCTCCATCTGATCAAGCTCGCGGTCGGCGTCGACGACGTCGCGCATCTGCGCCAGCTGCAGAAGGAGCGCCGCCGCGAGCGCGGGCGCTACGTCTTCTACACGCGCCACATGCCGCGCCGCAGCGCCGAGATCCTCGACGGCGGCTCGATCTACTGGGTGATCAAGGGATATGTGCGCGTGCGCGAGCGCATCCTGGGCTTCGTTCCGGTGATCGAGCAGGATGGCGAGCGCTACACGCTCGTGCGCTACGATCCGAAGTTTGTCGAGACGGTGTGGCAGCCGAAGCGGCCGTTCCAGGGCTGGCGCTATCTGCAGCCCAAGGACGCGCCGCCCGATCGGCCCGCCGGCGCTGCCGCGGCGGACGATCTGCCGCCCGCCATGATGCAGGAGCTGCGCTCGCTCGGCCTCATTTGAGCGGCGGAGCCCCTAGCAAACCGGGCGCTGCATAGCCACATCTGCCTTCTCCCGCGGATGCTTACGAGCGGCCGGGGGACTCTCCCCGAGAGGAAAGTTGGAAGATCGGGCGACATGGCCCTGGACAAGGGCCGCTTGATGCTTATATCTTCTCCCCAGCTGCTCCTGGCGGCTTCTTCATAATCGATCTTACGACGAACGCTGCGAAGCGCGGCGTGCGTTTTTGTCGGTCGCATGAAGGAGCGCGGAAAGCAGTACAGGCGGCGGAAAAGCGTATTGACTCGATTTGGTCGCGCGCTTATAAGCCCGGCTCCCTCGGGTTGGGGGGATTGTTCTTTGACATTGTGGTTTAGAGTGGAAGGGATGCGCGGGCGGCGGCGCCGTGAACGGTGCTGATTGTCTCGCGTATCTGGATGGAAAGATATCTGTCAATTCCG
>DASWFH010000015.1:0-4863 GCA_036394355.1 Allostellaceae bacterium
CCGGGAAGGGCGTCCATGTCGTCACCGTCAACGACTACCTGGCGCGGCGCGACAGTGAGTGGATGGGGCAGATCTACCGCTTCCTCGGCCTCAGCGTCGGCTGCATCGTGCACGGGATCGAGGACGACGAGCGCCGCGCCCAATACGGCGCCGACGTGACCTACGGCACGAACAACGAGTTCGGCTTCGACTATCTGCGCGACAACATGAAATTCCGCCTGGAGGAGATGGTCCAGCGGCCCTTCAACTACGCCATCGTCGACGAGGTCGACTCGATCCTGATCGACGAGGCGCGCACGCCGCTGATCATCTCCGGACCGGCCGAGGATTCGTCGGAGCTGTATCGCCGCGTCAACGTGCTCATCCCCCGCCTCGCCGCCGAGGATTACGAGAAGGACGAGAAGCAGCGCGCGGTGACGCTCACCGAGAGCGGCGTCGAGAAGATCGAGGCGATGCTGCGCGAGGCCGATCTGATCACCGCCGGCACGCTCTACGACATCCACAATGTGGCGCTCGTCCACCATGTCAATCAGGCGCTGCGCGCGCACAAGCTGTTCGCGCGCGACACCGATTACATCGTCAAGGACGGCAAGCTCATCATCATCGACGAATTCACCGGCCGCATGATGGAGGGACGGCGCTACTCGGAAGGGCTGCACCAAGCCCTCGAGGCCAAGGAGGGCGTCGACGTCCAGAACGAGAACCAGACGCTCGCCTCGATCACCTTCCAGAACTATTTCCGCCTCTACCCCAAGCTCGCGGGCATGACGGGCACGGCGATGACCGAAGCCGCCGAGTTCGGCGACATCTACAAGCTCGACGTCATCGAGGTGCCGACCAACGTCCCGGTGATCCGCGCCGACCACGACGACGAGGTCTACCGCACCGCGCGCGAGAAATACGAGGCGATCATCACGCAGATCCTCGAATGCCACGAGCGCAAGCAGCCGGTGCTGGTCGGCACGGTGAGCATCGAGAAGTCCGAGGCGCTGTCGGCCCTGCTGAAAAAGCGCAAGATCCCGCACCAGGTGCTGAACGCGCGCTACCACGAGCAGGAAGCCTATATCATCGCGCAAGCCGGGCGGCCCGGCGCCGTCACCATCGCCACCAACATGGCCGGCCGCGGCACCGACATCCAACTCGGCGGCAACCTCGACATGCGCCTGAAGCATGATGCGGCGCAGAACCCCGATCCGGCGCAGCGCGAGGAGCGCGCCGCGGCGATCCGCGCGGAGATCGAGGCGGCGCGCGAGGAAGTGCGCCAGGCCGGCGGTTGTTTCGTCATCGGCAGCGAGCGGCACGAGAGCCGGCGCATCGACAATCAGCTGCGCGGCCGCTCCGGCCGGCAGGGCGATCCCGGCGGCTCGAAATTCTTCGTCTCGCTCGAGGACGACCTCATGCGCATCTTCGGCTCGGAGCGCATGGACGGCATGCTGCAGCGCCTCGGCCTCAAAGAGGGCGAGGCGATCATCCACCGCTGGATCAACAAGGCGCTCGAGAAGGCGCAGCAGAAGGTCGAGGCGCGCAACTACGAGATCCGCAAGCAGCTGCTCAAATTCGACGACGTGATGAACGACCAGCGCAAGGTCATCTACGAGCAGCGCAAGGAGATCATGGCGTCGAAGGACGTGGCGTCGACCATCACCGACATGCGCCACGAGACCGTCGAGGCGATGGTGGCGCGCTGCATGCCGGCGAACGCGCTGGCGGATCAGTGGGACATCGACACGCTGCATGAGGAGACGCTGCGCGTCTACAATCTCGACCTGCCCGTGGCGCAATGGGCGAAGGAGGAGGGCATCGCCGACAGCGAGGTGCGCGAGCGCATCACGCAGGCCGTCGATGCCAAGATGGCGCAGAAGGCCGCGAATTACGGCGCCGACATCATGCGCATGGCCGAGAAGAGCCTGCTGCTGCAACTGTTGGACCAGAGCTGGAAGGACCATTTGCTCCAGCTCGATCATCTGCGCCAGGGCATCAATCTGCGCGCCTATGCGCAGCGCGACCCGCTCAACGAGTACAAGCGCGAGGCCTTCCAGCTGTTCGGCGACATGCTGGTGGGCCTGCGCGAGACGGTGACGCGTGTGCTCGCCCATGTCGAGCTGCGCGTGCAGCGCGGCGACCAGGATGACGCGGGGCTGCCGGTCCCGCCGCCGCCCCGCCGGCCACCGCTGATCGAGAGCCACGATGATCCTGCCTATGCCGAGGCGGGCGGCGGTGCCGCGGTCGCCACCGCGGCGGCGGTCGCCGCCGCGCCCTGGAGCAAGACGCCGCGCAACGCGCCGTGCCCGTGCGGCTCGGGCAAGAAATACAAGCACTGCCACGGCCGCATCTGAGGCCGTGTTCTTGCACTTTCGCCGTTGAGCGGGCGCTCCCAAGCGGGCGGATCCGAGGGCGCCGGGCCCGAGCGACGGCTGCCCCGGGATTAAACCGATTTAATCCCGGGGAAGGCACGGCGTAATCCGCGCTGTGTGATTCTGCTGGCGCGTGCGCCGAGCCTTCCGGCGTGGCGTTTAACGTTTACATCCGTACAGCCCTGCGAAGAGGTTTTATCATGCTTTCCCAAATTTCCCGCCCGAAGGCGATGTCGCCATTCCGGCGAGTGCGTGCCGCGGCGCTGGCGACGAGCGTCGGTTTCGGCTTGGCCTTGGCGCCGATGGCGTGGGCCGAGGTCACGCAGCCGGCGCCGCTGACGCAATCCGCGCCGGCGGTGCAGCTGCCGAGCTTCGCGCCGCTGGTCAAGAAGGTCACGCCGGCGGTGGTGAACATCTCCGTCACCGAGAAGGCGGGCACCGGCGATGGCGACATGGCTCAGAACCAGGACCAGGATCAGGATCAGGACACGGGTCCCGATCAGGGCGGCCCGCGGCAGGGCTTCCCGCAATCGCCCTTCGACGAGTTCCTGCGCCGGTTCTTCGAGCAGCAGGGCCAGCCCTTCGGCAAGCAGGGTCAGCCTTTCGGCAACACGCCGCAACAGCCCCACGCGCAGCGCGTCGCACTGGGCTCCGGCTTCATCATCGATCCCTCGGGCTATGTCGTCACCAACAACCACGTCGTCGCCAACGCCGACAAGGTGACGGTGATCTTCCAGGACAACAGCAAGCATCCCGCCAAGGTGATCGGGCGCGACAGCAAGACCGATCTGGCGCTGCTCAAGATCGACGCGAAGGAGCCGCTGCCCTATGTCAGCTGGGGCGACAGCAACGCGGCGCAGGTCGGTGACTGGGTGCTCGCCGTCGGCAATCCCTTCGGCCTCGGCGGCACGGTGAGCACGGGCGTCGTCTCCGCCCGCGGCCGCGACATCCATGCCGGCCCCTATGACGATTTCCTGCAGATCGACGCCTCGATCAACCGCGGCAACTCCGGCGGCCCGACCTTCGACCTCAAGGGCGAGGTGATCGGCATCAACACGGCGATCTATTCGCCGAACGGCGGCTCGGTCGGCATCGGCTTCGCCATCCCCTCGAGCCTGGCCAAGCCGGTGATCGAGCAGATCAAGGAGCACGGCAAGGTCGAGCGCGGCTGGCTCGGCGTGCAGATCCAAGAGGTGACGCCGGAGATCGCCCAGAGCCTCGGCCTGGCAAAGTCGGAAGGCGCGCTGGTCGCCGATGTCACCGGCGGCGGCCCCGCCGCCAAGGCCGGGCTGAAGCAGGGCGACGTGATCCTGTCCTTCAACGGCCACGACATCATCAAGGTGCGCGACCTGCCGCTGGTCGTGGCGCAGACGCCGGTCGGGCAGAAGGCCAAGCTCGAGGTCCTGCGCGGTGGCCAGAAGACCGCGCTCGATGTCGGCGTCGGCCAGATGCCCGACAACCCGCAGCAGGTGGCGCAGAACGACCGCGGCGACGAGCAGCAGCAGGGCCAGGCCGAGGCCACCACCACGGCCATGGGCGTGAAGCTGGCGCCGCTCAACGATCAGCTGCGCCGGCAGGCCCATGTGCCGAAGACCGTCAAGGGCGTGATCGTCACCGCCGTCGCCGACGACAGCCCGCTGGCGACGCTCGGCATACAGCCCGGCGACGTCATCCAGTCGATCAACCAGCAGGCAGTAACGACGCCACAGCAGGCCGAGGCCAGGTTCAAGGAGGCGCAGGCCGGCAAGAAGAACGCGCTGCTGCTGATCAACCGGCACGGCACCAACGAGTACCTTGCACTGTCGCTGGCGAGCGCCGGCGACAACGGCTGAGGCCACGCGCGGCGGGGCCGGCGTTTCGCCGGTCCTGCCGACGCGCCCGACGATATTTTCCTGCCGGTGGGAGCCCATGCGCATCCTGGTCATCGAAGATGACGGCGAAGCGGCCGCCTACCTGGTCAGGGGCCTGACCGAGAGCGGGCACCGCGTCGATCTGGCGGCGGAGGGCCGCGAGGGGCTCGAGCGCGCCACGCACGAATCCTTCGACGCCATGATCATCGACCGCATGCTGCCCGGCCTCGACGGGCTGTCGATCGTCGCGTCGCTGCGCGCGGCGCGCAATCAGACGCCGGTCCTGGTGCTGAGCGCGCTGGGCGACGTCGAGGATCGGGTCAAGGGCTTGCGCGCCGGCTGCGACGACTATCTGCCCAAGCCTTTCGCCTTTTCCGAGCTGCTGGCGCGGCTGGAGGCGCTGACGCGCCGCGGCAACGCCGAGACGCGTCTCGCCGTCAGCGACCTCGAGATGGATCTGCTCACCCGCGCCGTGACTCGCGCCGGCCGGGCCATCGATCTATTGCCACGCGAGTTCCGCCTGCTCGAATATCTGATGCGCCATGCCGGCCACATCGTCACGCGGACCATGCTGCTGGAGAAGGTGTGGGACCATCATTTCGATCCGCAGACCAACGTCATCGACGTGCATGTGAGCCGCCTGCGCCAGAAGCTCGACA
>DASWFH010000016.1:0-4336 GCA_036394355.1 Allostellaceae bacterium
GGTTGAAGGCGTCGGCGCTGCGCCGACCACCAAGCCGCGGGCGAAGAGTGAGCAAGCGCAAGACCATCACCCAATACGCCGCCCTGCCCTTCGCGCTGAAGAACGGCCAGCCGCGCGTCATGCTGGTGACGTCGCGCGGCAAGGGGCGGTGGATCATCCCCAAGGGCTGGCCCGAGAAGGACCTGACGCCGCATGCCTGCGCCGCCAAGGAGGCGTATGAGGAAGCCGGCATCGTCGGGAGGATCGGCGAAAGCCCGCTCGGCACCTATCGCTACAAGAAGCGCCTGAGCTCCGGCGCGATGACCACCTTCAAGGTCGAGGCCTATCTGCTGGAGGTCGAGCGACAGCTCAAGGACTGGCCGGAGAAGGGCCAGCGCGTGACACGCTGGATGGCGCCGGCACGGGCCGCGCGCCTGGTCGGCGAAGACGGGCTGGTCCAACTTCTCCTGCGCCTCGACGTACCGCCCGGCCGTCGCCGCCGCCGACTGCTGCGTTGGCCCGGGCGGCGCTCGGCCCGGTCGGCAGGACTCGATCGGACGCTGGCCGGTCTGCTCGCGGGCATCGCCCGGCTGGGGAAACTCTTGAAGCGCCCGAAGCGGCGCTCCTAGCCGCTTGCCGATCGCTCAGCACCGCCCGGCATCGGCGCAGGCATGGGACGGCAGCGGCTCCAGCCACACGCCGGCGAGGTCCTGGTTGAGGTAGTGGCTGGGCGTGATGGTCCAGCCCTTCACTCTCGCTGAGTTCGCGATGATGCGGTTCCACCACAGGATCGGCACGGCATTGGCGGAGGTGAGCGCGCGTCGCTCGAAGTCGCGCACGATCCGGGCGCGCTGGCGCGGGTCGGGTGTCACCGCCTGTCCGACGAAGAGCGCGTCGAGCAGGCGGTCGGTGGCGCTCGAATAGTTCACCGGCGACAGGTCGCGCGAGATGTATTTGGCGAGCTGCAATGTCGGATCGTCGAAATAGTCGCCGGCGAAGTCGAAGGCGGCGTCGAACTCGCCCGCCTTGAGCGCGGCTTCCCATTCCTTGGTGCCGAGCCGCTTCTCGCTGACGCCGACGCCGATCTCCCGCCACGCCGCGGCAACGTAGTCGGCGCCCGGCCCGTAGGGGATCGGCACGTCGCGGTTGACGAGGGCGAGTTTGAGGTTCTTGACGCCGGCTTGCGCCAAGAGGCGCCTGGCCTCGGCGCGCGAGCCGGCGATATCGTGCGAGAAGCCCGGCAGCGCCGCCAGCTCCGCCTCCGGCGTCGCCATGGCGAAGCCCGGCCGCATGACGCCGCCGACGAATTTCATATAGGTCGTGTTGGCGAGACTCTCCGCCGCCTGCCAGCGGTCGATAGCGAGCGACAGGGCGCGCCGCACGCGCTCGTCGTCGAAGGGCGGGCGCTTGGTGTTGAACACGAGCAGCAGGTTGATCAGCCACGGGCTCTCCGCGGTCTCGATGCGGTCGCCGAGCGCGGCCTGCAGCCGGTCGCGCTCGGCCGGCGTGAAGCTGCGGAACTGCGCGAGGATGTCGCCCTTCGCCATGGCGTCGACGACCTTGGCGCCGCTCATGAAGCGCGCCTCGTAGCCGTCGAGATAGGGGCGGTCCTTGATGAAATACTTGTCGAAGCGCTTGCCGCTCCAGTGATCGCCCTTGACGTGCTCGATGAAGGCGAACGGCCCGCTGCCGAGGATGTGCGTCTGGGGGAAGAGCGGGTCCTCTTTGAGCTTCGCTGCGCTGTAGATGCAGTTCCACGGCGAGGCGAAATTGGCGAGCATCGCCGCCTCGGGCCAGCTCAGGCGGAAGACGACAGTGCGCGGGTCGGGCGTCTCGATGGCGGAGATCGCGGTGTAGGTCGCCTGCCGCGCCGAGAACACGCCTTCGGGCGGATGCACGATGCGCTCGTAGCTCGCCTTGACGTCGGCCGAAGTGAGCGGCGTCCCGTCATGGAACAGCACGTTCGGGCGCAGCTTGAAGCTGTAGACGCGCTTGTCCAGCGACACGGTCCAGGATTGGGCGAGGTCGCCGGTGACCGCCGGGTAGCTGTCGGCGTCGAATTTGAGCAGCGTCGAATAATGCGGCGCCACCGGGTGGAGGAAGGCGAAGGAGACATTGGCGTGGCAGTCGTAATTGGCCGGCTCGGATTCGACGGCGAAGACCAGCGTGCCGCCGCGCTTGGGCACGGCCGCGGCGCCGCTCTCGGCGGCCGGCGACGCGGTGGCCAAGGCAAGCGCGGCCGCCGCGCCCATGAACGCGGCGCGGCACGGCGTCGTCATGCGGAACGGTAGGAACACGCGCAATCCTCCCAACAAACAGGGTCGGCGAAGGCTCGGGCGCGGCTCAGCGCAGCGCGCCGGTCTGCCAGCGGCGGAACTGGTCGAAGAGCTGGTCCTTCTCCTGCGCCGACATGGCCTTGCCGCCGGCGAGCCGGCTGCGCTCGCCGAGGAACTTGGCAAAGATCTCGTGCATCTCCTTGTCGTCGATCGCCGGTGCGGCGGCGACGACATTGCGCTTGAGCCAGGCATCGGCGGGAGGGAAGCGCTTCCAGCCCGGCACCTCCGCCGCGAGATTGACCTCCGCCCATTTCGGGTGGCGCGGCGCTTCCTGGAGACGCGGGAACTGGGTGAAGAACGCCTCGACGAAATTCGCCACGTTGCCGTAGCGCTCGGTGTTGGGCTGCAGCGGCGCCACCATCAGCACCGCGCCGACGGCGATGGTGTCGACCGGCGCATCGGCGGCGACGAGGCGCGGGTAATCCTCGCCGGTGAGCCGCGCCGGGACGTAAGCCGCGGCGAGCTCGGGCGTGAGCGGCACCGCCAGGAAATGCAGCCCCTCGCCGTCGCGCAGCCGCTCGAACAGCGCCGTCGGCTTGGCGGCGACATAGGCGAGCGCGGCGATCTCGCCGGATTTCAGCTGCTCGAGCGCGCGCGCCCGGTCCTCGAACACCGGCTCGACCTTGACGTGCAGCAGGTTGAACACGGCGCGCCCGGTCACCGCGGCGCCGCCGGCGAAATCGACCTTCTTGCCGGCGAGATCGTCGAGGCTCTTGACCTCGGCGCGCGCCAGCACGTGCAGCTCCTCGTTGTGGAGCTTGGCGATGTAGGTCATCACGTTCTCGATGCCCGGCAGGAGCTTGCGCTTCTTGGCGTAATCGAGCGCGTCGGACTGGATGATGCCGATATCGACGCCGC
Source organism: Allostellaceae bacterium (assembly GCA_036394355.1). Classification (GTDB taxonomy): domain Bacteria; phylum Pseudomonadota; class Alphaproteobacteria; order ATCC43930; family CGMCC-115725; genus DAHUYF01. The sequence goes on from DASWFH010000016.1 coordinate 3,174, forward strand.
GCAGCGCCTTGAGGTCGATCAGATCCTGCACGCCGCCATAGCCCACGGCCGGCAGCACGCGCCGGGTCGCGCCGTCGTCGAGCACGCCGGCCAAATCGCGGGCCATGTCGATCGCAGCGCTGTCGCCGTCGGTGATCATTTCGACCAGGCCGCGATTGGTGCGCTCCACCAGCGTCTCGGCGCGGGCGGCGGCGAGCGCGCCGCCGGTCACGACGGCCGCGGCGGCGATGCGGCAGGAGCAGCGAAGAAGGCCGCGAAGGGTCGCTCTCGGCAGTCTCATGATGTCACCATTGATGTCACCATCCGATCTCGATGCCGGCGGCGCCGGCGAACCTCTACTGCGGGAATTTCACCAGGAGCCGCGCCAGCCGCGCCGCCGCCTCGTTGCTGCCGGCGCGCGCCGCGCGGCGGTACCAGTCGACGGCTTTCGCGGGATCGCCGATGACGCCGCGCGTGCCGACGCGCTGCAGGAACAGCGGGTCGTAGCTCTTGCCCAGCCCGCACGCGGCGGCGGCGTCTCCTGCCTCGGCGGCGCGCTCGAAGAAATGGCGGGCGGAGACGATGTCGCCGGACGCCAGCAGCTCCTCGCCGCGGCGCACCAGCGGCGCCGCGGCACCGCGCGGCGGCGTGTCGGCGGCGCGCGGCGGGATCGGCGCTGGCTCGGCCTCGACCTTGGCGACGGCCTCGCCCGGCGGCTTGGCGCTTGCCGTCGGCTCGATCGCGGCCAGGGCATGCGCCGCCCGCTCGCCCAGCGTCGGCGGCGCAGCGGCGACAGGCGGCTCGGCGGCTGGTTGCGCCGCGGCGCCGGGCTGCGGCGGCTCGGCGTTTTCGCGAGCGAGCGCAACCGCGGGCGGCGCTTCCGTCGCTGGCGGCTTCGCCAGGCGCGGCGCGGGCGCGGGTATCTCGCCGGCGATCATCGTCTGGATTTGCGGCGCCTGCGCCGCGAGCGTCGCCGCGTCGCGATCGGCGGCGGGCGTGAGCAGGCATAAGAGCACCGCCGCCGACGCGGCCGCGAGCAGGACGTAGCCGGCGATGGTCGCCGCCGGCGCCATGCCGCGGATCCGGGCGAGCCATGCTGCCGAGCGCGGCGCCGCCGGCGCGGCGCGCTCACGACTGGCCGCGGAAACCTTCGCTAGCGTCGCAGCGGTGAAGCTCGGCTTGGC
>DASWFH010000017.1:0-2164 GCA_036394355.1 Allostellaceae bacterium
CGCGCCTGGAACTGGTCGAGGATGCGATCCAGGACGCCTTCGGCGTGGCGCTGGCGCGCTGGCCGTCCGACGGGGTTCCCGACCGGCCGGCCGCGTGGCTCGCGGTCGCCGCGCGCAACAAGGCGCTCGACCGGCTGAAGCACGAGGCGCGCGCGACGCCGCTCGACGAGAGCGCGGCCTGGCGGCTGGGATTCGCCGGGCCGGAATCGCTCGGCCGGCTCGACGATACGCTGGCGCTGATGTTCGTCGCCTGCCACCCCGCGCTCGAGCGCGACGAGCAGACCATGCTGACGCTCAAGACCGTGTGCGGCTTCGGCGTCAAGGAGATCGCGCGGGCATATCTCTCGACGCCCGACGCCGTCGCGCAGCGGCTGGTGCGCGCCAAGCGCAAGATCCGCGACCTGAACCTCGCCTTCGAGATACCCGAAGGGGCGGAGATGACGCGCCGCCTGCCGGCGCTGCTGGACACGATCTATCTGCTCTTCACCGGCGGCTACACGGCGGGCGAAGGCGAACCGCTCATCGCTCCCGAGCTCTGCGCCGAGGCGCTGCGCCTGGCGCTGCTGCTCGCCGAGCACCCGCGCGCCGGCACCGGCGCGGCGCAGGCGCTGGCGGCGCTACTCTGCTTCCAGCATGCGCGCGCCGGCGCCCGCGTCTCCGGCGAGGGCGAACTCATTCTCCTCGCGGATCAGGATCGCACCCGCTGGGACGGCGCGCTGATCGCCCGCGGGCTCGATCATCTGCAGAAGGCGATGACGGCGGACGCGCTCACGGCTATGCATGTCGAGGCCGGCATCGCTTCGCTGCATGCGACGGCCGCTTCTTTCGAAGCCACGGATTGGCGCGCCGTCGCGCACTATTACGCGATGCTGGAGGAGCTGAAGCCTTCCGCCGTCGTGCAGCTCAACGGCGCCATCGCCACCGCCTTCGCCGAAGGTCCGGCGGCCGGTCTTGCCCGTCTCGACCGGCTCGACGGCGCGCGCAAGCTCGAGCGCTACGCGCTCTACCACGCCGCCCGCGGCGACCTGCTGTCGCGGCTGGGCCGCCGCAGCGAAGCCCGCGACGCCTTCGGCCGCGCGCTCGACTGCCCCGTCAACAACGCCGAGCGCGAGTTCCTGGCGCGCCGGCTGCAGGCGTGCCGCTGACGCTCGCCGGCGGCCGCGCTCACTCGGGCACGCCGAGGACGTTGGCGGCGGAGCGGCCCATGTCGAGGAACTGGTCGATGCCGATGATCAGCAGCAACCTCCGCCTCGGGCGCATCGGCGCCTTTCCCGCATTTCTTCATCTCCGGCTAACCAGCATTAGGCGCGGCGCCTATGCGGCGTGGTCTAGGCCGCCGCGCCGACTGGACAAACGGCGATTGGGCTAAGACGCCACGCCGACTACACAACGCGGCAAAAACCCGGCAAATTGCGGCCATCGAATTGCCGGGGAGACGCTGCCATGTCGACCATGACTTCTTTCTACGACGCACCCGCCGCCGGGCTCTTCGATCCGCGCTGGGAGCGGCTGCGCCGCGTGAAGCGGCCGATCTGGGCGCTGCTCGGCCTCGCCGCGATCGTCATCGGCGGCCAGCAGCTCCGCCTGGCGATGCAGTCGCCGGGCGAGGCGATCCGCGCGACGCTGGTCGCTGCCGCCGACGAGATGCGCGCGCCCGCGACGGCGCAGCCGAGCCGCGCTGCGCTGCAGGCGGTCGGGCGGCATTTCGCCGCGGAGGCCAGCATCGGCGCCGAGCTCTGGCCGCAGGTCACCGTCACGCTGCACGACATCGACCGCATCACCTGCATCGACGCCGCCGTCGCCGCCCGCCGCATCGACGGGCTGGTCGTGGTCCAGCTCGAGAAATACCTCACCGCCGCCGAATGCGGCGCCGCCAATGACATGACCTGGTGGATCATGCCGTGATCGATGCGGGAAGCACGCGCGGCGTCCCCGCTCACGCGCTCGCTTCCCGCCGGCTCCGGCCGTCGCTTCCCCCGCGGAAGGCGGTATCGCTCCATCACAAAACTGTCACGCCAGCGCGATGATCGTGAAACATCGCGCGACTAACCTCCGCCTCCGCAACATTGAAGGTTGCGCCATCAACCAGCGGAGGAAAAGAATGTTACTGCGAGCACATCCGGTTCGGCGCCGACGCGCCGGCCTCGGCGTCTCTCTGATCGCG
>DASWFH010000018.1:0-2066 GCA_036394355.1 Allostellaceae bacterium
ATATCGTCGCCCGAGCGCGAGTAGAGGCGTTGCGCGCCGCCGCGCGACACCAGCTGCACGCGGATGCCGTCCCACTTCCATTCGGCGCGATAGGCCGACGCGTCCAGCGCATCGAGATCGCCGTCCTCCAGCGCCTGCGCCAGCATCAGCGGGTGGAAGGTCGGCCGGCTGCCGATCTCCGGCCGCCGGCCCCTGCCCTCGAGCCACGCGAACAATTCGGCATAGGGCGGCAGCAGGCCGTGCCACACCGCCTCGATGTCGTCGAGCGGCAGCTTGCTCCATTCGGCGAGGGCCGTCTTGGCGAGCCGCGCCGAGACGCCGACGCGCAAGCCGCCGGTGACGAGCTTCAACAGCGCCCAGCGCCCCGTGGCGTCGAGCGCGTCGAGCCAACGTTCGAGCCGCGCGCCGGCGGTGGCGCGCGTCGCCGCGTCGAGCTCGGCGACGATCTCGGCGAGGCCCGGCACATGGTCGGCGCCCGGGCGCTGCGGCCAGGCGAGCGATACCGTCTCGGCGAGGTCGCCGACGAAGTCATAGGACCAGGCGAGCAGCTCGGCATCGACGCGGCTCATGGCGAGCGCGCGGATCTGCGACGGCTTCACTTCGGCGAAGGAGAGCTCGCCGGTGAGCGCGGCGAGCGCCCAGCCGCGCTCGGGATCAGGCGTGGTCGCGAAATACTCGGCCATCAGCCGCAGCTTGCCGAGGCGCGACGGCGTGAACAGCAGCGCATCGAGCAGCGCGGCGAAGCGGTTCATTCCGCCTCGTCCTCGAAGCCGCGCAGCGACAAGGCGCGCGCCTTGAGGCCCTTGAGGGTGGCCTGCCGCACCACCGCCTCCTCGTTGCCGTGTGTGACCCAGATCTCCGGCGCGGCAACGTCATCGAAGGTGGCGTTGAGCTCGTCCCAGTCTGCGTGGTCGGAGATCACCAGCGGCAGCTCGACGCCGCTCGCCTTGGCGCGCTGCTTGACGCGCATCCAGCCCGACGCCAGCGCCACGACCGGATCGGGCAGGCGCCGCGACCAGAGATCGGCGATCGACCCGGGCGGCGCCAGCACGATGCGGCTCCTGAGCGCGTCGCGCGGCACGCCGGTGGCCGGACGCAGCGGCCCCAGCGCCACGCCCTGTTCCTCATAGAGCGCGCAGAGCGGCAGCAGCGCCCCGTGGAGATAGACGGGATCGGCGTAACCTTGTCGGCGCAGCAGCGCCAGCACGCGCTGGCACTTGCCGAGCGCATAGACGCCGACGACATGACAGCGCTCCGGGAAGAGCTGCACCGAATGGAGCAGCTTGCCGATCTCCTGCGCATCGGGTGGATGGCGGAATACCGGCAGCCCGAAGGTCGCCTCGGTGACGAAGACATCGCAGCGCTGCGGCTCGAAGGGCGCGCAGGTCGGGTCGGGCCGGCGCTTGTAGTCGCCGGAGACGACGACGCGGCTCCCGCCATACTCGAGCACGATTTGCGCGCTGCCGAGCACATGACCGGCCGGCGCGAGGCGGACCGCGACATCGCCGAGGCGGATCGTCTCGCCATAGCGCAGCGGCTGCAGCGAGCCGCCCGCTTCCTCGCCAAACCGGCTCTTCATGATGGCGAGCGTCTCGGGTGTGGCCAGGACGCGGCGGTTGTTGGGCCGGGCGTGATCACCATGACCATGGGTGACGACCGCGCGCGCCACCGGCCAGGCCGGATCGATGAAGAAATCCCCGGGCGCGCAATAGAGCCCTTTGGGGGTCGGCTCGAGCCAAGTCTGAGGTGCGGCAGTCATGGGCGACGGTGAATAGGTGGGAAGAGTTGACCATGCGGTCAAACCGCCAGTCATGCCAGCGGCACCCCTCACCCTCCCATCGCTCCGCGACGGGCCCCTCCCTCTCACACAAGGGGAGAGGGGCCGATCAAAGCGCAGGGTGACCTCACTCTCCCTTCTGGGAGGGGGCCGGGGTGAGGGGTGCTACGAGCTCGCCGCCGGCTTCCTCGCCAAACCGGCTCTTCATGATGGCGAGCGTCTCGGGTGTGGCCAGGACGCGGCGGTTGTTGGGCCGGGCGTGATCACCATGACCATGGGTGACGACCGC
>DASWFH010000019.1:0-2389 GCA_036394355.1 Allostellaceae bacterium
CAGGCGGCGGCCGCGACCGGCCAGATCCGCCTCGCCCATGCCTATCAGGAGGCGCTGGCAAAGCATGGCGTCACCGTGGCTCAGATCCTGCTGACGCCCGACGATACCGAGGAGCGGCGGCGCTATCTCAACGCGCGCGCCACGCTCGAGCAGCTGCTGGCGCTCGGTGCCGTGCCGGTGATCAACGAGAACGATACGGTGGCGACGGCGGAGATCCGCTTCGGCGACAACGACCGGCTCGCCGCGCGGGTGGCGCAGATGATTAGCGCCGACACGCTGGTGCTGCTCTCCGACATCGACGGCCTCTATACCGCCGATCCGCGCAAGGATGCGAGCGCGCGCCACATTCCCGAAGTGCGCGAGCTGACGCCGGAGATCGAGGCGATGGGCGGCATCGCGCCGGCGGGATACAGCTCGGGCGGCATGGTGACCAAGCTCGCGGCGGCGCGCATCGCCATGGCCGCCGGCTGTCGCATGGTGATCGCGCGCGGCGAGCGCCTCCATCCGCTTGCGGCGATCGAGCAGGGCGCGACCTGCACCTGGTTCGTGCCCGCCGCCGAGCCGCGCACCGCAAGGAAGCGCTGGATCGCCGGTACGCTCAATCCCATGGGCGCGCTCGTCGTCGATGACGGCGCCGCCGCCGCGCTGAAGCGCGGCACCAGCCTGCTGCCGGCCGGCGTGGTCGCGGTCGAGGGCAGCTTCGAGCGCGGCGATCCGGTGGTGGTGCGCACGCGCGGCGGGCGCGAGGTGGCGCGCGGATTGTCGGCTTATTCCGGCGCCGACGCGCGCGCCATCGCCGGCCACAAAAGCGGTGAAATCGAGGCCATCCTCGGCTACCGTGGACGCGACGAGATGATCCACCGCGACGACCTGGTGGTGAGCGGATGACGGCCCCGGACGCGACGCAGGATCTCGCCGCCGAGATGCGTGCGATCGGCATGCAGGCGCGGCAAGCGGCGGCGCTGCTGGCGCGCGCGCCGGCCGACCGCAAGACCGGCGCGCTCAGATCCGCCGCTGCGGCGATCCGCGCCGATCGCGCGGCGATCCTCGACGCCAATGCGCGCGATCTCGCCGAAGCCGGGCGTCGGTCGCTCTCGGCGGCGATGGTCGACCGCCTGAAGCTCGACGACAAGCGCGTCGAGGCCATGGCGCAGGGTCTCGACGATGTCGCGGCGCTGCCCGACCCGGTCGGCGCAGTGCTGGCGCGCTGGACGCGGCCCAACGGGCTCGACATCGCGCGCGTCAGCATTCCCTTGGGCGTCATCGGCATCATCTATGAATCGCGCCCCAACGTGACCGCGGATGCCGGCGGCCTTTCCTTGCGCGCCGGCAATGCGGTGATCCTGCGCGGCGGCTCGGAGAGCTTCCATTCCTCGCGCACGGTCGCCGCCGCGCTGCGCAGCGGCATTGCCGCGGCCGGGCTGCCTGAGAATGCCGTGCAGATCGTGCCGACGCGCGATCGCGCCGCGGTCGGCATGATGCTGGGGATGTCCGAGTTCATCGACATCATCGTCCCGCGCGGCGGCCGCTCGCTGATCGAGCGGGTGCAGCGCGAGAGCCGCATGCCCGTGATCGCCCATCTCGAGGGCAATTGCCACGTCTATATCGACCGCGCGGCGGATCTGAACAAGGCGCGGAGCATCGTGCTCAACGCCAAGATGCGCCGCACCGGCGTGTGCGGCGCCGCCGAGACGCTGCTCGTCGATCGCGCCGTGGCGGCCGAGGCGCTGCGGCCGATCCTGGCCGACCTGCACCAGGCGGGCTGCGAGATCCGCGGCGACGACGACGTGCGCGCGCTCGATCCCCAGGCGAAGATCGCCACCGAGACGGATTGGGTCACCGAATATCTCGACGCCATCCTCGCGGTGCGCGTGGTCGACGGCGTAAGCGCGGCGATCGAGCATGTGAACCATTACGGCTCGCATCATACCGATGCGATCGTCACCGAGGACAGCGCCGCGGCCGAGCGCTTCCTCGCCGAAATCGACAGCGCCATCGTGCTGCAGAACGCGTCGACGCAATTCGCCGATGGCGGCGAGTTCGGCATGGGTGCGGAGATCGGCATCTCCACCGGCAAGCTGCCGCCGCGCGGTCCGGTCGGCGCCGAGCAGTTGACCAGTTACAAATACGTCATCCGCGGCACCGGCCAGGTGCGGCCGTAAGGCAGACCCCGCAACAAAGGTGCTCGCGACGCGACATGGCGCGAGGCGCGAACGGCGCGGCCGCAGGCTGCTCGCGCGCGTGTTGACAGGCGCGACCTTTCGTTGAATTCTTCGCCGGCCCGAGCGACCGCTCTTTCGCCCAAGCTGGCCGAGTGATCCTGCGCCGACCTTCCTCGCCGATCCCCCGGGTGCGTCCCTGACCGCTGCGCGCGTGCGCCTCGGGGCGC
>DASWFH010000020.1:0-9284 GCA_036394355.1 Allostellaceae bacterium
GCGCGAGAGGGATGCCTGAGGACAAAGCTTTTCCGTTGCCGAGCGGTCTGCCGCATAGTCTCCTCAGAGCCCAACCGTTCCGGAGGACGAAAATCGCGATGCCCGCAGACAAGCCGACCGTGACCAGCCTGGCCGCTTCCCTAGCCGCGGGACGCACCAGCAGCCGCGCGCTGGTCGAGGAAGCGCTGGCCCGCATCGCCGATCCCAGCGGCGAGGGCCGCCGCTGCTTCCTGCGCGTCTACGCCGACAACGCGCGCAAGGCGGCGGATGCGCAGGATCAGCTGCGCGCCGCCGGCTATGTCGCCTCGCCCCTTGCGGGCCTGCCGGTATCGATCAAGGATCTGTTCGACGTCGCCGGCGAGCGGACGCTGGCCGGGTCCAAGGCGCTCGACGACCGGCCGCCGGCGGCGCGTGACGCACCGGTCGTCGCCCGGTTGCGCGCCGCCGGGGCCGTGCTCATCGGCCGCACCAACATGACCGAGTTCGCCTTTTCCGGCGTCGGCATCAACCCGCATTACGGCACGCCCGGCAACCCGTTCGACCGCCAGCGCATCCCGGGCGGCTCCTCCTCGGGCGCGCCGATCTCCGTCATGGACGGTTTCGCGGTGCTGGCGATCGGCACCGACACCGGCGGCTCGGTGCGCATCCCGGCGGCGCTGTGCGGCACGGTCGGGTTCAAGCCGACGCAGAAACGCGTGCCGCGCGACGGGGCGGTGCCGCTGTCGACCACGCTCGATTCCGTCGGTCCGCTCGGCCGCAGCGTCGCCTGCTGCGCCCTCGCTGACGCTGTGCTCGCCGGCGAGCCGACGGCGCTGCCGCCGGCGGTGCCGCTCGCCGCACAGCGCCTGGGCGTGCCGCGCACCTTCGTCCTCGACGACCTCGAGCCGGCAGTGGCGGCCGCCTTCGAGGGCGCCTGTGCCGCGCTGTCGCGGGCCGGCGCCCGGCTGGTGGAGCTGCCGCTCGCCGAGCTCGCCGACTATGCCGCGATCAATGCCAAGGGCGGGTTCTCGCCGCCCGAGGCCTATGCGTGGCATGCCCCGCTTATCGACCGGCGCGGCGCCGAGTACGATCCACGCGTGCGCGTGCGCATCGAGCGCGGCCGCGCCATGAGCGCCGCGGAATATGTGACCTTGTCGCAGCAGCGGGGCTACTTCATCGCCGCGATCGACGCGCGCACGGCGGAGTTTGACGCGCTGCTCATGCCGACCGTGCCGATCACGGCGCCGCCCGTCGCCGCGTTTGACAAGGACGAGGATTACTGGCGCCTCAACGGCCGCCTGCTGCGCAATACCGCCATCGTCAACTTCCTCGACCGCTGCGCCGTCACGCTGCCGATCCAGCCGCCGGGCGCGGCACCCGTGGGGCTGATGATCGTCGGCCGCCACGGCGACGACCGCCGCCTTCTCGGCATGGCGCTGGCGCTGGAGGCGGCGATCGAGGACGAGCGCCGGCGCTGAGCGGCGCATCCCAGCATTGCCGCCGCGCGGGGTGCGCTCTACCTGAATGCGCGACAGCGGGAGGGAGGCCCGTGCTGGCCACTGCAAGGTTATGGCGTGTGCTGGTTGCGCTCATCGGCATGGCGCTGCTGGGCGGCTGCGCCACCGGTCCGCAGCTGCCGCTGCTGACGCCGCTCGCGGTCGGCGGCAGCTTCGGCTATGCCGAGACGCCGCTCGGCAGCGACCGCAACATGGTCACCTACGTTACGCCGCCGCGGCTCACCAGCCCCTATGGCGCGGCGCGGGAGAGCGATGCGCAGGCGGCGCGCACGCTGGCTTTCGACATGGCGGTGTGGCGGGCGGCGCAGATCGCCCAGGGGCAAGGCTTCGCCGGCTTCCGCATCATCGACCGCCGCTCGGATGTCGATACCTATCCCGATCCGTTCTACGATCCGTGGGACCCATGGCCGTGCTGGCAGTGCCGGCGCTTCGGCTTTCCCTACTACCCCGACCCTTACCGGGGGTCGCCTTACGTCTACCTTCAGGCGCGCGTCACGATCACGGTGGTGATGCTGCACGACCCGGGACCCGGCGACTACAAGGGGGACGACGTGATCGCGCAGCTTCGTCGCACCTACCCCGGCGCCGACGGTGTCCCGCCGCCGCCACCCGGCTGATAAGAAAAGGCGCGGCCCGGGACCCCCGAGCCGCGCCGTCGCAGAAGCGAGACGAGCGCTTAGCGGCCGCCGCCGCCGGCAGCGTCAGCACCGGCACCGGCGCCGCCGTCATCGCCGGCCTGACCGGTCGTGCTGCCGGAATTCTGCATGCCCGGCGTGATCTGGCCGGACGAGCCCGGCGGGTTGTCGCCGGTGGCCGTGCCCGTCGTCGTGTTGGCCGTCGGGTTGGGCATGGACGGTGTGCCGGTGCCCGCCCTGCTGTCCTGCGGGGTCACCACACCGGGGGTCGTCACACCAGGGGTGGTCACACCCGGGCTCGTCGTCGTGCCGGTGGCGGTTTGCGCATAGGCTACACCGGCGGAAACGAGGGCCACCATTGCGGCGGCAGTCAGCGTGACTTCATTCTTGTCCTCCAAAGCGTTAGGCCGGCCACGCTCAGCCACCGGTGGCTGGCATCGCCGCTTGTTTTGGGAACATCGCCATCGACGGCCGCTCGCCATTAAACCGGCGGCTGCGCGGCGTGGCCGGCAGCAGCCGACGCGCGCAGGAACCGATGCGGAGCCGCTGGACCTAGACTAGCGGCGGCTTTCGCCGTCGAGCAGGACGGCGCGGCCGCGCAGGCTGCCGCGCAGGAAGGTCAGCAGGTCGCCGACCGTCTTGCCGCTGGCGAGGCGATGGCGGCCGCTCAGCAGGGTGAAGTCGCCGTGGCGGCCCAACCCCGGCGCCGTCTTGACGATGGTATAGAGGGCGCATTCCTGAGTGTGGCGGAACACCGCGAACAGCGCCGCGCCGTCGCGCTGGTCGATGGCGTAGTCGCGCCACTCGCCGCGCGCGACCTGGCGGCTGTAGAGAGCGAGGAGCTGGTTCAGCTCGGCGCGGCTGAAGAAAACAGGCCGCGACCTGCGACGGTAATCGTGCAGGCGGAGAACTGTCGCCATCTGCCGGGTCTGGAGATCGTCGGTCATGCGGCGGTGCAACGACCAGTTTTCCCCATTTCCGCCGGCAGGTCCAGCACCAAACCGGCTCGCACAGGCTTTGCGGCGCGTCCCTTCCCGATGGTTTGCCTCGGCCCGGTCGAGCGGCTATGTTAGCGCCGCTTTAGGCGCGTCCGGAGCATTTCGTGAGCGATATTTTCCAGGAAATCGACGAAGAACTACGGCGCGAGAACTTCGCCAAGCTGTGGCAGCGCTATGGCGGCTATGTCATCGGCCTCGCCGTCCTCATCGTCGTCGCCGTTGCCGCCGTCGTGGGTTGGCGCGCGTACCAGCTGCGCGTGCACCGGGTCGAGGGCGAGCGCTATTCGCTGGCGCTCGATCTTGCGCGCCAGGGCAAGGACAAGGACGCGACGGATGTCTTTGCCGAGCTCGGACGCCAGGCGCATGGCGGCCACGCGACGCTGGCGCGGCTCGAGGAGGCTGCGCTCAAGGCGAAGGGCGGCGACACCAAGGGTGCCGTGGCCCTCTACGACGCGCTCGGTGTCGACGGCGCCGCCGATCCCGCCTACCGCGATCTCGCCAAGCTGCTGGCGGCGCAATACGAGCTCAAGGACGGCGATCCCAAAGCCGTCATCGCCCGGGTGGCGCCACTCACTTCCGCGACGAGCCCGTGGCACCCGACGGCGCTCGAGCTGATGGCGCTGGCCCAGCTCAAGGCCGGCAACAAGGCGGAGGCACGCGCCGTCTATCAGCGCATCGCCGATGATCTGGCGGCGCCGCAAGGCTTGCGCGCCCGCGCCGCCGAAATGGCAGCGGCGCTCGCCGAGTGAGCAGAAGGGCGACGGCCGTGACGGGTCTTGCGGCGAGAGCGGTGCTGCTCGCGCTCGTCCTGGCGCTGGGCGGCTGCGACTGGCTCGGCGGCTTGTTCGAAGAGAGCAACAAGGTTCATCTCAAGGGCGACCGCATCTCGGTGCTCGGCCTGGAGCGGCGTCTCGAGCCCGACCCGAAGCTGGCGGAAACCGAAGTGCGCGTGCCGCCGGCGACCGCGAATGCGGATTGGCCGCAGCCCGGCGGCAATCCGAGCCATGCGATGCAGCATGTCGCCTTCGCCGGCTCGCTGCACAAGGCGTGGCGCACGGGCATCGGCGACGGCGCCTCGCGCTATGGCCGCGTCCTGTCGCAGCCGATCGTCGCCGACGGTGCCGTGTTCGGCATGGACGCGCATGATGTCGTGGTCGCGCTCGACGCCAAGACCGGGCGCGAGCTGTGGGAGAACGACGTGAAGCCCGAGGCGGAGCGGGATCACGCTTTCGGCGGCGGTCTTGCCGCGGCCAAGGGCCGCGTCTTCGTCACCACCGGTTACGGGCAGGTGCTGGCGCTCGACGCCAAGACCGGCCGCGAGCTGTGGCGGCAACAGGTGGCGGCGCCGATGCGCGGTGCGCCGACCGTGGCCGACAACCGCGTCTTCGTCATCACCGTCGAGAACCAGCTCGACGTACTGTCCGCCGAGGACGGGCACCGGCTGTGGACGCATAGCGGCATTCCGGAGACGGCCGGGCTGCTCGGTGCCGCGAGCGCGGCGGTCGACGGCGACATCGTGGTGGTGCCTTACAGCTCCGGCGAGATCTTCGCGCTGCGCACCGAGAACGGCCGGCCGCTGTGGACCGACAACCTCGCCACGGCGCGCCCGCTCGGCGCGCTCTCGACGCTGGCCGATATTCGCGGCCGGCCGGTGATCGACCGCGGCCGCGTCTTTGCGCTGAGCCATAGCGGGCGCATGGTGGCGATCGACCTGCGCACCGGGGATCGCGTCTGGGAGCAGGAGATCGGCGGGACCCATGGCGCCTGGATCGCCGGCGACTACATCTATGTTCTCGCCAACGACGTCGATCTGCTGTGCCTGCAGCGGGACGACGGTCGCGTGCGCTGGGCGCACGATTTGCCGCGCTACGAGGACGAGAAAACGAAGAAGGATCCGGTGCGCTGGGCCGGGCCGGTGCTGGCGGGCGACAAGCTGATCGTCGTCGCCTCCAATGGCGACGCGCTCGCGGTCTCGCCCTATACCGGCGCCACGGTCGGGCAGTTCACGCTGCCGGACGGCGTCTTCGTCGATCCGGTCGTGGCCGGCGGGACGCTGTACTTTTTGACCGACGCGGCCGACCTGATTGCGCTTCGTTGACCGGCGCAGGAGGGAGCCATGGGGCTTAAGGTCGCCATCGTCGGGCGGCCCAATGTCGGCAAGTCGACGCTGTTCAACCGCCTCGTCGGGCAGAAGCTCGCGCTCGTCGACGACACGCCTGGTGTGACGCGCGACCGCCGCGACGGCGAGGCCGCGCTCGGCGATCTGCGCTTTCGCGTCATCGATACCGCCGGCCTCGACGAGGCGGATGAAGGCAGCCTCGGCGCGCGCATGCAGGAGCAGACGACGCGCGCGCTCGCCGACGCCGATGTCGCGCTCTTCGTCGTCGACGCGCGCGACGGCATCACGCCGCTCGATCGCCATTTCGCCGAGCTGCTGCGCCGCGGCGCGGCGCCGGTGGTGCTCGTCGCCAACAAGGCCGAGGGCCGGGGCGGGGGGAGCGGCGCCTACGAGGCCTTCGCGCTGGGATTGGGCGAGCCCATCGCGATCTCGGCCGAGCATGGCGACGGCATGGCCGAGCTCTACGCCGCGCTCGCGCCCTTCGCCGATCAGGCCGCCGCCGGCGCGGGCGAGGCCGCGGCGACCGAGCGGCCGCTGCAGCTCGCCGTCATCGGCCGCCCCAATGTCGGCAAATCGACGCTGGTGAACCGGCTGCTCGGCGAGGAGCGGCTGCTGACCGGGCCCGAGGCGGGCATCACCCGCGACGCCATCGCCACGCGCTGGAATTGGCACGGGCGCGCGGTGCGGCTCATCGACACCGCCGGCTTGCGCCGCCACGCCAAGGTCGAGGAGAAGCTCGAGAAGCTCTCGGTCGCGGACACGCTGCGTGCCATCCGCTTCGCCGAGGTGGTGGTGCTGGTGATCGACGCGACGCAGATGCTGGAGAAGCAGGATCTCACCATCGCGCATATGGTGGAGGAGGAGGGCCGCGCCCTGGTGATCGCCGTCAACAAATGGGATCTGGTCGAGGACAAGTCGGCGGCGCTGCGGCAATTGCGCGATCGCATCGCCACGTCGCTCGCGCAGCTGCACGGCGTGGCGCTGGTGCCGATTTCCGGGCGGACGGGGAACGGGCTCGACGCGTTGATGAAGGCCGTGATCGGCGCCGACGCGGTGTGGAACAAACGGCTGCCGACGCCGGTGCTCAACCGCTGGCTCGCCGCGGTGCAGGAGCGCCACCCGCCGCCGCTGGTCAAGGGGAGGCGGCTCAAGCTGCGCTACATGACGCAGGCGAATATCCGACCGCCCACCTTCGCGCTCTTCGCGGCGACACCCGCCGCGCTGCCGGACAGCTACCGGCGCTATCTCGTCAATCAGCTGCGCGAGGATTTCGACCTGCCCGGCGTGCCCATCCGCATCATGCTGCGCAAGGGCGAGAACCCGTACGCGGGCGACAAGTGAACCAAACAGGTATAGGCGGAGGCGCAACAAGGCTCGGTCGCATCCTCGGGCCGCCTTGAGTGCGGCGCGGTCAGCGCGTTCCGCCCAACGAATCCAAATAAAGCTCCGGTTTCGATACGATCCACTGCTCGGCCACGGACGGGTCGGCTCGCTTTGGTATCGTCGCCGGCCATGCGCTCGGCAAGGGCGGCGGCACCTTCGCGTCGCCCTCGGCGAGCTCCCAGGCGATTTCGTAGTGAAGCGCCGCGTTCAGACCGTTGCAACCGAGGAAGGCCAAGGCTTCTCCCCGCGAAAGGCCCTCGGGAAGGTGCCACAAATCCGCAACTTCCGACCAGCGGCTACCCCTGCCATACATCTCGTCATAGAGGGTTTCCGGATCCTCGATGCGCTTCAGAGTAACGAAATACTCCTTACCCTCTGACAGGCCGTCGCCGCCGCGATCCCCGAATTGAATCGCCGCCGGAATTCGCTGCGGCGAAGCGGGCTTGAAGACGCGCAGCATGCGAGCTCCATAACGGGCGCCGCATCGCTTTCCGGCGACAAATTGCGGCTCCGCGCTGTCAATGCGAAGCGCCGCGACGATCTCGGCCTCGTCGTAGAGCTGCGAGAGTGAAAAGATGTAAACGAAATTCGCGGCCGAGCGCGTCGCCGGAAGAGCGATGCAGGCGATCAGCAGCGTAAAGCGGAGCCACTTGCCGATGGCTAGACGCATTCCTCTATCTCGCCTTTGCGTAGATCCTGAACTCTTCGGGAATCGGAATACCGGTGATGCGCGAGGCGATCTCATTCGCATTCCGTTCCCGTTCTTCTAGTGGCGTCCCGGCATTTTTCGGGAAGCGTATGGGCAAATTCGTGGGCGACGAAGAAGCGGTATTTTTCCGGGGTCCAGTCCCTGGTTACATCCTGGTAGAACGTTGTCAGGCTGCCGCCTGGGGAATAATTCGTTATCGCGAGCGGATGCTTCCCGGCCCCATAATCAACCGAACCGTCGTCATACCTGACCTTCCAGTTCTGGTAAAAAGGCCAGTATTGCGCATTCTGTGGTTCATTGATCTTAGATTCCAGAAATTCCAACCCGTCCTTTACATGAGCCGGCAGGTTATCTGGAATACCGTCCCTGCCGAGGACGCTCGGCGCGGTCGCGTCAGCCAATAGCGCTCCGCTATCATTTGTCCCTTCTGCGCTACCGTCGGAGTCCCGTGGCCTGAACTGGCCGCCCTGGCTATCGGGAGCGCCGGCAGGCCATTTTGGATGTTTCGCCGGATCGAAGGCTCCCATGAGGATGCCGGCTCTAAAAAGCTCGACGGCGAGGCGCGCAGCAACCTCGTCATCGGTTCTGACGCTCTTGGCAAGGGGCGGCAGGTCAGGCAGCCGGAGTTGCACGGTGGCGATCTGGGCAAAGGCCATGTCGCGCCGGTTCAGGCCACCGGCGATCGCCGCCAGTCCGCCCGCTTTGGCGGCCATGTCAATGGGGAGCCCGAAAGCTTCACTCAGCTCGGCATTGATCTCGGCAATGGGGCGCGGCGCCCATGCCTCCTTGCCGCCATCTTCGGAACGCGTGAGCAGCGGAACCGGTCCGAAGAATGCTCCTCCGGCGCCGCAGCTCAGGCATGGGCGTCGCGGTCGGGCGAGAGCCGAAACCAAGTCAGTTCCTTGAGTTTTCTCAGGTTCTGTCCCAAGCGGTTGGTTAGAACATATAGTGAACACCCGTCCGTCAAGCCCGCGCCGGCGCGGGAGTCGGGGCTTGGGGAGCACGGAGAAATCGCCCCGCTCAGGACCGCAAGATCTCGCCGTTATGCGGGCAATCGGCTACGGCGGCGCGGAGGAAGGGCTCCGTCACATCCTCGGGCGCCTTGAGCCGTGCGCGGTCCTCGCCGGGAAAGCCGTGGGCGCGCAGATTCGTGCGGACGATGCCGGGATCGACGAGGTTCACCTTGAGATTCGTCTTGGCGACTTCGCCGGCATAGATGCGCACCATCGTCTCGAGCGCCGCCTTGCTGGCGGCATAGGCGCCCCAATAAGGGACGGCGTCGCGCGAAGCGGCGCAGGTGGTGAAGATCGCGCGGCCCGCTTGCGACAGGCGCAGCAGCGGATCGAGCGCGCGGACGAGGCGCCAGTTGGCGGTGAGGTTCACGTCCATCACCTCGCCCCAGACCTTGGGCTCGAAATGCCCTAGGGGCGACAGCGAGCCCAGCACGCCGGCATTGCCGACGAGCACGTCGAGCCGGCCGAAGCGCTCATAGAGCGCGGCGCCCATCTGGTCGATCTTGTCGAAGTCGCGCAGGTCGAGCGGCAGGAGCGTCGCCGCGCTGCCCGCGGCGCGGATCTCGTCGTCGAGCTCCTCGAGCGCGCCCGCGGTGCGCGCCACCAGGATCACCTGCGCGCCCTCGGCGGCGAAGCGCTTCGCCACCGCGGCGCCGATGCCGCGCGACGCGCCGGTGATGAGGGCGAGCCGTCCGGCGAGGCGCTGGGCGCCCGGCGCCGCCACGCTCAGGCGGTCTCGGCGAGCAGCGACAGCTGGGTCGAGACCTTGCCGGCGTCGTGATCGACGAGCGCGATCGGATAGTCGCCGGTGAAGCAGGCGTCGCAGAATTTGGGCGCGGCGGGATCGCGGCGCGCCTCGCCCATGGCGCGATAGAGCCCGTCGATCGAGATGAAGGCGAGGCTGTCGGCGCCGATGAAGCGCGCCATCTCC
>DASWFH010000021.1:0-3814 GCA_036394355.1 Allostellaceae bacterium
CGAGCGCGTCGGCAAGCCGCTGGTCTTCGTCATCAACGCCGCGACGCCGCGCGCCCGCATCACCTCGGAGGCGGTGATGGCGCTGTCGCAGCACGGCACGCTGGCGCCGGTCATCGTCCATCACCGCACCGGCTTCGCCGCCGCCATGATCGACGGCCGCACCGTCATGGAAGTGCCGGGCGAGGCGCGCTCGGCCGAGGAGATCGTGCTGCTCTGGGAATATCTCGGCAAGCGACTCCGGCGCGAGCACGGCACCATGCTGCCCGCCTCGCTGCTGTCGGCGGCGCCCAAGGAAGGCGACGCCGGCACCCGCGCGGCCGACCAGTCGGGCGCGCTGGAATAGCCGCGCATGAGCAACAAGGCGGCATCGCTCACCGGCGCGCTGCTCTCGGGCAAGGACAGCGGCGCGCGCGCGCCCACGCCATCACCCATGCGAGGCCCGCAAGGGCAAGGGCCGGCCGGGCCGGCGGCGGCCGCGGAGGGCGGTGATGCCCTGCGGCAGTTCTCTTTGCCGCTCGACCCGGCCCGGCACCGGCGCCTCCGCCTCGCCGCCGCCCATCTCGATCAGACGGAGGAGGCGCTGATGCTGGCCGCGCTCGATCACTATCTCGACAGCGTCGTGTCGGCACTCCTCGACGGTCGCTGCGCCTGTCTCGAGGAGGGCCGCGCCACCGGCCAAGGCTGCGTCGCCGCCACTTTCGCCAGCGCCAAATCGGAGCGCCCACAATGAAACCCGACGAGACGCCGCCCGGCGGACAGCCCAACCCCGAGACGCCGCCCGCCTCGCTGACCGCGGTACGTGTCAGCCGCCGCCGCGGCGTTGCCGAGGTCACCGGCAAGGCCGGCGACCTGACGCAGCAGCTCGGCGCCGCAGCGCCCGCCGGCCTACGCGACACCGCCCGCGGCGACGCCACGCCAGCGCCCGTCGCCGCGGCGCCCCCGCCGCCCACGCCGGAGCCGCCGCCCGCTGCTGCGCCCCCGCCGCCCACACCGGAGCCGCCGCCCGCCCGCCTGCTCGGCGAGGACGAGATTCGCCAGCTGCTCGACCCGCCCGAGCGCGCCGCACCGCAGGCGCCCGAGCCCGCGCCTGAACCGCCGCTGATGATCGACCCCGACGAGCGCGAAGCGATCCCGCCCGCGCCCACCGCGCCCGAGCTGCGGCTCGTGGCCGAAGGGCCCGCGACACAGCCGAAGGCCGAGGCCTCGGCCGAGCGCCAGCCGAGCGCCGCTGCGCCGGCGAGCAGCATCGACGAGATCATCGACTACTGGGACAGCCTGCGCGGCGGCAAGCCCTTCCCGCCGCTCGACGCGCTCGATCGCGGCCATGTGCGTCGCTCCTGGCCCAACTGCATGCTCGTTGCCTATGGCGCGGCAGACTCGGTGACGCCGCGGCTGACGCGCATCGGCGAGGAGAATGGCGAGATCGAATATCTGGAGATGGTCATCCACTGGATCCTGTCGCGGGGGCAGCTTGCCGCGGGCCGTGGCGAGCCGATGGAAGAGGAGAAGCGCTTCCCCGTGACCGGCGGCAACGCGCGCTATCAGCTGCTGCTGCTGCCGCTGGCCGCGCCCAACGGCAAGAGCGAGCACGTGCTCTGCCACCTCGCGCGCGCCAAGGAAGTCGCCAAGGGCGGCGCCTTCAAGCGCTGGCTCGCGTCCTAGCGCCGAGGCTGGCGCTGGAGCCGGCGCGTCCCTAGATTTGCGGGCATGCTGAAGCGCCTGCTCTTCGTCCTCGTCGCGCTGTCGCTCGCCCTTCCTGCATCCGCGCAGACGCGCGGGGCGCCGGCGAGCCGCGAGGTCGTTCGGCTCTCCTTCGCGCCGGTGGTGAAGAAGGTGGCGCCGGCGGTGGTCAATGTCTTCTCGCGCCGCGTCGTCAGGAGCGACGGCGGCCCGGCCGCGCTCTTCAACGATCCCTTCTTCCGCCGCTTCTTCGGCGACCAGTCGCCCTTCCGCATGCCGCGCGAGCGCGTCGAGCAATCGCTGGGCTCGGGCGTCATCATCGACGCCGCCGGCCTTATCGTCACCAACCGCCACGTCATCAGCGACGCGCAGGAAATCACCGTGGTGCTCGCCGACCGGCGCGAGTTCGAGGCGAGTCTCATGCTTGCCGACGAGCACGTCGACTTGGCCGTGCTGAAGCTCGACACCCATGGCGAGCGCTTGCCGGTGCTCGAGATCGGCGACAGCGACCAGCTCGAAGTCGGCGATTTCGTGCTTGCCATCGGCAATCCCTTCGGCGTCGGCCAGACCGTCACCAGCGGCATCGTCTCCGGCTTGGCGCGCACCATCGGCGTCAGCGATTTCCGCTCCTTCATCCAGACCGACGCGGCCATCAACCCCGGCAATTCCGGCGGCGCGCTGGTCGATCTCGACGGCCGCCTCGTCGGCATCAACACGGCGATCTTCTCGCAGTCGGGCGGCTCGGTCGGCATCGGCTTCGCCATCCCCACCAGCCTGGTGCGCAGTACCCTGCAGGCAGCCGCCAGCGGCGGCAAGATCGTGCGGCCCTGGCTCGGCGCCTCCGGCCAGAGCGTCACCACCGACATCGCGCAAAGCCTCGGCCTGCCGCATCCCGAGGGCATGCTCGTCAAGGATGTCGCGACCGGCAGCCCGGCGGCACAGGCGGGCGTGAACGTCGGCGACGTCATCCTCGCCATCGCGGGTCACGACATCGACGATCCCGAGGGCCTGCGCTTCCGCCTGGCGACGTTGCCGGTCGACGCGCCGGTGCGGCTCGCGCTGTGGCGCAACGGCGCACGCCGCGAGGTGGTCGCCACCATCGCCGCGCCGCCGGACCAGCCGCCGCGTGAGCTCACCACGCTCACCGGCCGCCACCCGCTCTCCGGCGCGGCCATCGCCAATCTCAACCCGGCCTTTGCCGACGAGCTCGGCCTCGATCCGACGCAACGCGGCGTGGTCATCACTGCACTGCGCAACGGCAGCGTCGCCGAGCGGCTCGGGCTCGAGCCCGGCGACATGCTGGTCACCGTCAACAAGCGGCCGGTCGACAGTGTCGCGCAGCTGCAGCGGCTTCTCGCCACGACGCCGGCGCCCTGGATCGTGACGATCAAGCGCGGCGACAAGCTGCTGACCACGCCGCCGCTCAGGGGCTGACATGGCGCAGACGAGCCTCTTCGAGTCCCAAGCGCCGCGGCCGCTCGCCGACAAGCTGCGGCCGAAGACGTTGGCCGAGGTCGTGGGGCAGGACCATCTGCTCGCGCCGCAGGGCGCGATCGGGCGCATGGTGGCGGCGCGTCGTCTCGCCTCGATGGTGCTGTGGGGTCCGCCGGGATGCGGCAAGACGACGATCGCGCGCCTCCTCGCCGAGGCGACATCGATGCATTTCGAGGCGATCTCCGCCGTGTTCTCCGGCGTCGCCGATCTGCGCAAGGTGTTCGACGCCGCGAAGAAGCGGCGCGTCGGCGGCCAGGGCACGCTGCTGTTTGTCGACGAGATCCACCGCTTCAACCGGGCGCAGCAGGACGGATTTCTCCCTTACGTCGAGGACGGCACCGTCGTGCTGGTCGGCGCCACCACCGAGAACCCGTCCTTCGAACTGAACGGCGCGCTGCTGTCGCGCGCCCAGGTCTTCGTCCTGCACCGGCTCGACGAGGCGGCGCTCGACACGCTGCTGGAGCGCGCCGAGGCGATGCTCGGCCGCAAGCTGCCGCTTGACGACGGCGCGCGCCAGGCGCTGAAGGCGATGGCCGACGGCGACGGGCGCTTCGTCCTGAACCTCGCCGAGGAGCTGGCGCAGCTGCCGGCGGACGCGCGGCTCGACAGCGCCGGCCTGGCCGCGGCGGTGCAGAAGCGC
>DASWFH010000022.1:0-6001 GCA_036394355.1 Allostellaceae bacterium
GGCGCCGACCGGAAAGCCGCCGCCCAGCCCCTTCGCCGTCGCCAGCACGTCAGGCGCGACGCCCTCCCATTCATGGGCGAAGAGCTTGCCGGTGCGGCCCATCCCGCATTGCACCTCGTCATAGACGAGCAGCAGGCCGAACTCGTCGCAGATGGCGCGCAAGCCCTCGAGATATCCCTCCGGCGCGACGGCGAGCCCGCCCTCGCCCTGCACCGGCTCGACCAGGATGGCCGCCGTCTCCTTCGTGACCGCGGCGCGCATCTCGTTGAGATTGCCGAACGGTACATGGTCGAACCCCGGCGCGGGCGGGCCGAAGCCCTTCAGGTATTTCTCATTGCCCGCCGCCGCCAGCGTTGCCAGCGTGCGGCCGTGGAACGAGCCGTTGCAGGCGATCAGCCGGTATTTCTCCGAGTGGCCGGTCTCCGCATGGTATTTGCGCGCGATCTTGATCGCACACTCGACCGCCTCGGCGCCGGAATTGCAGAAGAACGCCGTGTCGGCGAAGCTCGCCTCGACGAAGCGATCGGCGAGCTTCTTCTGGCCCGCGATCTGAAACAGGTTGGAGCAGTGCCACAGCTTCTGCGCCTGATCGGTCAGCGCCTTGACAGGGTGGGGATGGGCGTGGCCGAGCGCGGTGACCGCGACGCCGCTGGCGAAATCGAGGTATTTCTTGCCGTTGGTGGCAAAGAGATAGGCGCCCTCGCCCCGCTCGAACGTCAGATCGTTCCGAGCGTAGGTCGGCAAAACGGCTGGAATCACGGGAGTCTCTCCTGCGCGAAAGGTCTAGGGGTCAGGCGATCGAAAGGCGATCCCTAGCGTCGTCGCCGTCGCGGCGACACCCGCCCTTGCCCATAGAGCCGGCCGCGCCGGCACGCATCGCGCATCATAATCCACTCCACCCCGCAACGCCCGCCACGGTTGAGCCGGGCCAACCCCAGGGGGAACCGAGGAGTATGAGCAGGGCCCAAGCGCCTGTCAATGTTGGGTTCCCCGCCGCGTATCGACAAAAGCCACCCGCTCTGCTTGTCCAATCCGGCGCGGCTTGGTTGATCCCGCTGGGCCGATGTCGCGTCACCTTCGATAGCGCGGCTTGACCACGGCCGCCTGGCGCACAACAGCGATACATCGGCCGCGGTGATCGACTATCTTGCCGGGAGGCTATCGTCGCGACCATCGCAAGAGAGTAGACATGAATCGGTTTTTGTTGTCGTTTCTCATCGTGAATGGCCGCTGCGGCAAACGCCGTGCAGCAGGGCGCCGCAGCTGCGCGCCGCCGCCAATGACAAAGCGGACGCGGATGTCGGCGACGCAAGACGCTGGCGCAATCTGGCGGCGCGCGCCCGGCGCGCCGCGGGCTGGGTGAGCGTGCGGGACGAGGCGCTGCTGACGCGCCTTGCCGAGGAGTACGAGGGGCGGGCAAAGCGGGCCGAGGATCAGCAAAGCGTCGGCGCCTGAGCCGCAGTCGGGCCTCTCACAGCCGGTCGATCGGCACCTTCAGATAGCGCATGCCGTTTGCCTCGGGCGCGGGAAGGTGCCCGGCGCGCATGTTGACCTGCACCGCCGGGATGATCAGCGTCGGCGGCTCGAGCGTCGCGTCGCGGGCGCGCCGCTTGGCGACGAAGCCGGCCGCATCGAGGCCGGCATAATGGATGTTGGCGGCGTACTCATCGGCCACCGTGCTCTGCCAGCGCGGCTCACGGCCGCCGGGCATGTAGTCGTGACAGACGAAAATCCGCGTCTCCGGCGGCAGGGACAGGATCCGCTCGATCGAGCGATGCAGCTCGGCCGCGTCACCGCCGGGGAAGTCGCAGCGCGCGACGCCGCCATCCGGCATGAACAGTGTGTCGCCGACGAAGGCCGCGTCACCGACGACATAAGTCACGCTGTCGGGCGTGTGGCCGGGCGTGAACAGCACCTCGCCGACGAGGTCGCCGATGGCGAAGCGCTCGCCATCGGCAAAGAGGCGATCGAATTGCCGGCCGTCGGCGATGAAATCCGCGCCCGGATTGAACACCTCACCAAAATTTCGTTGCACCTTCACGACGTTGGCGCCGATGGCCACGCGGCCGCCGCAGCGCTCCTTTAGGCGCTGGGCCCCGGAGAGGTGGTCGGCATGGACGTGGGTCTCGAGAATCCAGGCGAGGCTCAGCGCTTGATCGGTGACGTAGTGCACGAGCCGGTCGATGCTTTCGTTGCCGGTGCGGCCGGCACGCGGCTCGTAATCGAGCACGGGATCGATGACGGCGCAATCAGCCCCCTTGCCGGCATGCACCACGTGGCTCACCGTGCCGGTGGCGCGGTCGTGGAAGGACTCGACCCGCGGAACCATCACGCCTTGAGCTTGTAGCCGCGCGCCACCAGGACGTGGCACAGCGTGACAAGCGCGGCGTTGATCACAACCATCACCGCCACGCCCACCCAGACGGAGCCGTCGGCAACGCCGATGAAGCCGTAGCGGAAGCCGTCGATCATATAGAAGAACGGGTTCCACAGCGCGATCTGGTGCCATAGCGGCGGCAGCCGCTCGATCGAATAGAACGTGCCCGAGAGGAACGAGAGTGGCGTCACTACGAAATTGGTGACGGCGGCAATGTGGTCGAACTTGTCGGCCCAGATGCCGCCGAGCACACCCAGCAGAGACAGGAGCAGCGAGGCGGCGAAGGCGTGGAACAGCGCGAAGCCCGGGAGCGCGATGCGCATCGGCACGAACGCGGCCATGCTAGCGGCGACGACCAGGCCGACGAGAACGCCGCGCGTCACGCCGCCGAGCGCAAAGCCCCAGGTGAATTCGGCCGGGCTCAAGGGCGGCATCAGGACGTCGACGATGTTACCCTGCACCTTGGCGATCATCAGCGAGGACGAGGTATTGGCGAAAGCGTTCTGCGCCATCGCCATCATGATGAGGCCGGGCGCGAGAAACTCGATATAAGGAATGTCGCCGATATGGCGCTGCTGCGCGCCGAGCGCGAGCAGGAAAACCGCGAGGAAGAGCAGCGTCGTCACCACCGGAGCGGCGACGGTCTGCATCGACACCTTGAGGAAGCGGCGCACTTCGCGCACGTAAAGCGTCCAGAAGCCGAGCCAGTTGACGGCGCCGAAGCGGCGGATGCGAGGCGCGAACTCAGGAACCAAGGCGGTAATCCGCGTTGCGTTGCCCGATTCTACGCGCCGCGACCTCGGGCGCGCAAGGCGCAGCCGCACCGGCAGGCGGGCACTCGCGCAACGATCGCGGCGGGTATTAGGATGCGCCATGGACACCGAACCACGCCGGAAGCCGCCGAAGCGCCGCTTGCCGCGCCAGGCGACGGCATCGTACCTCGAGAACGCCGCACTCCACTATCTCGAGCGCTTTTCGAGCTCGAGTGCCAATCTGCGGCGCGTTCTGATGCGCAAGGTGGCGCGCTCGGCCCGCACGCACGGGACCGACCCGGCCGAGGGGGCGGGCCTGGTTGAGGCGATCATCGTGCGCTACCTGCAATCGGGCCTGCTCGACGACGCGGCTTACGCGGCGCAGAAGGCGGCGAGCCTGCGCCGCCGCGGTACGTCGCGCTACGGCATCCGCGGCAAACTCGCGGTGAAGGGCGTCGACGCCGAACTCATCGACGCTGCGCTCCAGCGGCTCGACGACGAACAGGGTTCGGGTGATCTTGTTGCCGCCTGTGCGCAGGTGCGGCGCCGCCGGCTGGGGGCCTATCGGCCGAAGGAAGAACAGGCGGCGCATCGGCGGAAGGACCTCGCCGCCCTCGCTCGCGCCGGCTTCAGCCTCGACGTGGCGCGGCGCGTGCTCGCCGCAACCGATGTCGACGCGCTCGAGGCGCTGGCGCGCGACGGCGACGAGCTGGATTGATCCCGGTTACTTCGACGCCCTGACGGGTTCCGGCCCTTTGGTCGCGGGCGGGCCCATAGGGTCGCCTTCGCCAACGAGATAATGTGTCTGATTGGCGGCGGGCATCTCGATGCCGTGCCGGTCGAACGCCTTCTTCATGCGCCGGTTGAACTCGCGCCCGACCGGCCATTGCTTCAAGGGCAGCGTCTTGAGCCGAACGCTGATGACGACAGCGCTGTCGGTGAAACGATCCACCCCGACCACTTCGAGCGGCTCGACGATGAACGGCGCCCAGGCCGGATCCTTGGCGAGGTCCTCGGCCACCGCGCGCAGCACGGCGATGACGCGGTCGGGATCCTCGCGGTAGACGACGCCGACATCGGCGACGAAATAGGAATAGTCACGCGTCATGTTGCGCACCGTCGAGACCTCGCTGAAGGGGACGGTGTGGACGGTGCCCGACATGTCCCGGAGCTTGATGGTGCGGATCGAGATCGCCTCGACGAGACCGACATGGCTCTTGCCGACGTCGACAACCTCGCCGACCGCCAGCGTGTCCTCGAGCAGGATGAAGAGGCCGGTGATGACATCTTTCACGAGCGCCTGCGAGCCGAAGCCGATGGCGAGGCCGACAACGCCGGCGCCGGCCAGGAGGGGCGCGATGTTGAGGCCGAGCTCTGACAGCACGATGAGCGCAACGATCGTGACCAGAACGATGAGCACGGCGGTGCGCAGCAACGGCAGCAGCGTGCGCGCCCTTGCGCTGCGTGCCACCGGCCGGCCATCCGTGCCGATCCGGTTGAGGTAGCGCTCGATCGCCGAGACAAAGGACTCCCAGAGCACGAGCGATATGATGAGCACCGTGACGATCGAGATGAGGCTGCCGGTGATGCGCCGGCCGAAATTGGTGGTGAACCAGGCGAAGGCATCAACGCCCCAGGCCTGCAGCAGCGTCAGGGCGGCGAAAAAATACACGATCGTCGAAGCGGCGATGGTAAGCACCGGCAGGTAGCGATTGGCGCGCGCCTCCAGCATGGGGAACCGCGTCTTGACATCGGCGCTGACGGCAAAGCCGCGCTGGCTGAAACGCCGCACGAAGCGCACGATCAGCCCGGCGGCGACCAGCACGACGACGCTCAAGAGGGTGGCGCGCAGCACGAAGACCGGGCCGCCCTCGATGCGCAGGACGTAGCTGCCGAAGGTGCCGACGATATAGATGATCGCCAGCACGTGCCAGGTGTCGGCGACGCGCTGCCGCAACAGGCTCCAGCCGCGTCCCGGCGTCGGCGCGCCAGCGGCGCCGGCGCCGCGCTTGCCGCGGAGCATTTCCGCCACGGCGGCACGGTTCTGCAGCACGAAGATCACCGCCAGGATGCCGAGCACCAGCATGGTGCCGCGCAGCAACAGCGCGTAGATCGCGCCGGGTACGCCGAGCCACCATGTGCCCGTCGCCAGGGCGAAGCCGTAGACCGCCCAGTTGGTGAACCGCCGCGCCCAGATATAGAGATAGTTGCGCGTCTCCTCGCCGACCGCATAGAGCGCCCCCGCACCCGGCGACACCAGCGCCACATGCGCGACGGCCAGGATCAACCGCGCCATCAGGGAGGCGTGGATGATGACTTCGGCGACCCGCGCCGTGGCAAAGCGCGGCTGCACCAGCGGCAGCACGAAATAGGCGGCGCCGGTGAAGACCAGGATCGGCATCGCCTCGATCACGAGCTGCAGCAGCATGAGCGATGCCTGCACCGCGATCGAGCCGCTTATCCGCGACGCCAGCCGCAGGGTGGGGCGACGCAGCAGCAAGCGGGCGAACCATTCGGCGATCAAGGCGGCGCCGAAGATGATGCCGAGCTTCAACCCGACTTCGAGCCAGAACTCGCGCGCATGGATATCGCTCACTTGCGATTGAACCCATGCGATAAGGCGCGGTGCGTCGACGACGACCGCCGCGGCCGCGAGGATCTCGCCGCTGATCGCGTCGATCTGCGCCGAGAAGTTGTTGAGGAGCGTAGCCGGGCTCTCCTCGGCCTGTTTCTGCTCCACGCCGCGTTGCGCGGCGATGAGGCCGCGCAGCTGCTCGACGAGCTTGCCGCGTGCCGCATCGTCCTGCAGCGTGCCGATCAGCCGCTCCAGTTCGTCGGCTGAAAGGGGTGCGGCCGCAGGCGCGGGCGCCGG
>DASWFH010000023.1:0-3238 GCA_036394355.1 Allostellaceae bacterium
GCGCTCGATCACGGGCCACGGCGTCAGCAGGTCGGACAGCGACACGGCGCAGAAATCGTGGCCCAAGGGCGCGCCGAGCCGCGCCGCCGCCGCCTGCAGCGCCGACACGCCCGGCACCACCGCGAGCGCGACGCGGCGCCAGTCCGGCCGCTGCTCGCGATCGATCAGCTCGAACACCAGCGATGCTAGGCCGTAGATGCCGGCATCGCCCGAGGAGACCAGCGCGACCGAGCGGCCGGCGGCGGCGAGGTCGAGCGCGCGGCGCGCCCGCTCCTCTTCCGCGCCGAGCCCGCTCTCGTGCCGCTGCTTGCCGGCGATCGCGGCGCCGAGCAGGTCGAGATAGAGGCCGTAGCCGACGATGTCCTCGGCAGCGGCGAGCGCGGCAGCGGCCTCGGCGGTGCGCCAGGCGGGATCGCCCGGGCCGATGCCGATGATGGCGAGCCGGCCCTGCGCGCGGCCGAGCCGCGTCGCGTCGAGCGGCGCCGCGGCGCGCGCGATGGCGCAGGTGGCGCGCGGCGATTTGCGCTTGGCCACGATGAGGGCGCCCGTCGCGCCGACCGCGGCGAGCGCCGCGCCCTCGGCGACGCCGTAGCAGCCGGTCTCGCGGAACACCGCGTCGGACGGCGTCGCCAGGCGCGGCGTCTCCGCCAGGAGTTCCGCCGCGCTGAAGAATCGCGCGGGCACGCCGAGGCGCGCGGCGAGGTCGTGGAGCGCCGGCTCGTCCATCTTGAGCTCGATCGACGCCACCGCGGCCACGGCGCCCGCGGCGAGTCCGTGCTCGGCTAGCGTTGCCTCGACCAGCGCGGCGATCTCCGCGCTCGTGCAGCCGCGCTCGCAGCCGATGCCGAGCGCCAGCACCGGCGGGTACAGCACCAGCGCACGCTCCTCCGCGCCCACCGCGCGGTCGGTGACGCGGATGGCGAGCGGCGCGTCAGCGGCGAAACGCACGCTGCCCGCGGTCAGCCAATCGGCCGTGCCCGCCTCGACACGCAGCGCCACCGGCTCCTGCGCCAGCAGCGCCGCGGCGAGCGCCTTGGCGCGCTCGGGATTGGCGACGCGCCAGCCGGGCGGCGGCTCGTCGAGCGCAAAGCCGAGGCGCAGCTCGCCCGCGGTGGTGATCGCGGCGTGGCCGCCGGCGAGTTCGGCGATGGCGCAAGCGAGCGCGTTGGCGCCGCGATGGCCGCCGAGCAGCGGCACCACCGACGACCCGTCCTCCGCCACCGCCACCACCGGCGGCTCGCTGCGCTTGTCGTCGAGGAGCGGCGCCACCGCACGGATGAGGATGCCGGCGGCGCACAAGCCGACGATCGGCGTGCCGGCGGCGAAGAGCGCGGCGATATGCGGCGCGGCGCGATCGAAGTGCACATCAGCATCGAGGGAGCGCTGCGCCGGCGCGTGGAGGCGCGCGCCCGGCAGCAGCAACTGGATGCGGCGCGCCAACGGCAGCGCGCTCGGGCCCAGCACGAGGATCGCCGCGCCCTCCGGAAGCGCCACGCTCATGACCAGGCCGCGCCGCGGCGATGCAGCAGGATCATCGAGAAATAGGGCACGCTCGCGGGGTCGACGGCGTCGAGCGGCAGCACGCGCTCGCTCGCCGTGCTCGCGCGCTCGATGTAGCGGGCATTGGCGGCGAGGCCGAGCCGGTCGAGCATCTCGCGCACGCGCGCGAAATGCCGGCCGAGCTTGATGATGGCCACGGAATCGGCGGCGGCGAGCCGGCGCGCGAGATCGTCCGATTCCAGCGACGCCGGCAGCACCAGCAGCGAATCGTCGCGAGCGGCGAGCGGCCAGCGCGCCGCCGCGGCGCAAGCGCCGAGCGACGAGACGCCCGGCACGATCTCGACCGGCACGCGCGCGGCGAGGCGCGCGAAGAGATACATGAAGGAGCCATAGAAGAACGGGTCGCCCTGGCACAGCACGGCGACGTCGCGCCCGGCCGCGACATGCTCGGCGATCTCGGCGGCGGCGCGGTCGTAGACGGCTTGCGCGGGAAAGCGCGCGCTCGCCATCGGCACGCGGATGGCGAGCTCGATCTGCGCCGGCACCAGCCAGCGGGCGACGATGGCGCGGGCGAAGCTGGCGCCGTCCTCCGGCGCGGGATAGGCCACGACCGGCGCGGCGCGCAAGATACGCAGCGCCTTCACGGTAATAAGCTCGGGATCGCCTGGCCCGACGCCGAGCCCGTAGACCTTCGCGCTCATCCCGGCGCTCCCGGCATTCGCGCACAGTCGCAACAGCTCTCCGTCGTCATGCCCGGCCTTGTGCCGGGCATCCACGTCTTCTTCTGCGCCGCTGCAAGGCGTGGATGGCCGGCACAAGGCCGGCCATGACGGATGAGGGTGTGTGTCGCAACCGAAATCGCTTGTCGCGCAGGACCCTCTCCATCGTCATGCCCGGCCTTGTGCCGGGCATCCACGTCTTTGCTTGCCCGGTGCGGGCTCTCGCGGTTGCAAGCGCAACCGCTGACGCCCGCCCGCGATCGCGCGGCGCGCGACGCGACGCTCATCCCGGCATCCCCGTGTAGAGCGTGAGCGTCAGGCGCTGGCCGTTCGAATAATCGAGCCCGACGACGCGCTCGACCGCGCGCGGCTCCCAGCCGCGGGCGTGGAGCGCGCGGCGGAAGGAATCGTCGTCGCCATCGCTCACCAGCGCCGCGGCGCCGCGCGTGTCCGTGATGTACTGCGCCGCCGCGTCGGGCGCGAGGAAGCGTGTGCCGGTGCCGAGCAGGAACACGAGGCTCGGCTCGCGATAGCCGACGGCGGCAACGGGCGCGTCCGGCGGCGGCCGGTAACGCGCGACCATCGCCGCCGCTTCGCGGCTCAGCCACAGCCTGTCGAGGCCCGGGGCGATGCGGTGGAAGGCGGGCGCGAACACGATCAGCGCCAGCGCCACGGCGCCGGCCGTGAGCGCAGGGCCGCCGCGCCACGCCGCCACGGCGAGCCAGCCGGCGACGTTGAGGAGGATGGCCGCGGCGACGAGGCCGACGAGGTCGAAGCCCTGGCCGAAGCGTCCCGGCAGCAGCGCCAGCGCCGCCGCCAGCGCCAGCGACACCGCCGCCCAGAGAGCGATGACGATGCCGTCGAGCCAGCGGCGCCGCATCACCGCGCCTTCGCCGAGCGCGAGCACGGCGCGGCCGGCGAGCAGCGCCAGCGCCGGATAGACCGGCAGGATGTAATGCGGCAGCTTCGTCGGCACGAGCTCGAGCACGATCCAGAACGGCACGACCCAGGCGATGAGA
>DASWFH010000024.1:0-1775 GCA_036394355.1 Allostellaceae bacterium
CACCGAGTTCCGCCAGCGCTTCAAGAAGGACGTGGTGGTCGACATCTTCTGCTATCGCCGCCATGGCCATAACGAGACCGACGAGCCGGCCTTCACCCAGCCGATCATGTACCGCGCCATCGCCGACCATCCGACGACGCGGCAGATCTACGCCAAGCGGCTGATCGAAGAGGGCGTCGTCACCGAGGCCGAGGCCGAGGCGATGGTGAACGCGTTCATGGCCTATCTCGACACGCAGTTCGAGGCGGCCAAGAACTATCGCCCCAACAAGGCCGACTGGCTCGACGGCGCGTGGAGCGGGCTCAAGGTCGCCTCGGGCGATCTGCGCCGCGGCGAGACCGCGGTGGCGATGGAAGTGCTGGGCGAGGTCGGCACGGCGCTCACCACCGTGCCCGAGGGCTTCAACCTCAACCGCAAGATCGCGCGCCAGCTCGAGGCCAAGCGCAAGGCGATCGAGGCCGGCGAGGGGATCGACTGGGCGACCGGCGAGGCGCTCGCCTTCGGCACACTGTGCGCCGAAGGCACCTTCGTGCGCCTGTCGGGGCAGGATTCCGGCCGCGGCACCTTCTCGCAGCGCCACGCCGTGCTGGTCGATCAGCAGACCGAAGACCGCTACATCCCCTTGAACCATGTGCGCGCGGGCCAGGCGGCGTTCGAGGTGCTCGACAGCCCGCTCTCCGAGCAGGCCGTGCTCGGCTTCGAATACGGCTACAGCCTCGCCGACCCGCATGCGCTGGTGCTGTGGGAGGCGCAGTTCGGCGACTTCGTCAACGGTGCGCAGGTCATAATCGACCAGTTCATCAGCTCGGGCGAGGCCAAGTGGCTGCGCATGTCCGGCCTCGTCCTGCTGCTGCCGCACGGCTATGAAGGGCAGGGGCCGGAGCATTCCTCGGCGCGGCTCGAGCGCTTCCTCCAGCTCTCCGGCGAGGACAATCTCCAGGTCTGCAACCTCACCACCGCGGCCAATTATTTCCACGCGCTGCGCCGGCAGGTGCGGCGCGATTTCCGCAAGCCGCTGGTCGTCATGACGCCGAAATCGCTGCTGCGCAGTGCCGAGGCGGCGTCGAAGCTTGCCGAGATGGGGCCGGGCACCTATTTCCGCCGCACCATCGACGAGACCGATCAGCTCGTCCCCGACGACAAGGTGAACCGCGTAGTGCTGTGCTCCGGCAAGGTCTATTACGATCTGCGGGCGGCGCGGCGCGAGCGCAAGATCAGGGATGTGGCCATCGTCCGGCTCGAGCAGCTGCATCCCTTCCCGGCGAAGGCGCTGGCCGATTCCATCGGCAAATATCGCTTCGCCGATGTCGTCTGGTGCCAGGAGGAGCCGCAGAACATGGGCGCCTGGAGCTTCGTCGAGCGGCGCATCGAGCAGGTGCTCATCGGCCTCGACGGCAAGGCCAAGCGGCCGCGCTACGCCGGCCGGCCGGAGGCGGCAGCGACGGCGACCGGACTCTTGAAGCGGCACAATGCCGAGCAGGCCAAGCTGGTCGACGAAGCCCTCTCGATCACCTGAACCACCGAAGCGGAGACATCCATGGCGACCGACATCAAGGTGCCCACGCTGGGCGAATCGGTGACCGAGGCGACGGTGGCGCGGTGGCTGAAGAAGATCGGCGACGCGGTCGCGATGGACGATCCGCTGGTCGAGCTCGAGACCGACAAGGTGACGCTCGAAGTCAACGCGTCGGCGGCCGGCACGCTGTCGGAGATCGCCGTGCCCGAGGGCAGCAACGTCGCCGTCGGCGCGGTGCTCGGCCGCATCGGCGAAGGCG
>DASWFH010000025.1:0-14819 GCA_036394355.1 Allostellaceae bacterium
ATCTGGCGCTATCTCGGCCAGGCTTGCGAACTCGACGTGTATTTCTATTTCGACCTGCAGAGTCAGGCGATGCGCGCCCTCCACTACGAAATCAGGAGCCATGAGTCACGCGAGCAACCTGCACAGCAATGCTATGACGAGCTCGTCAGCGAACGCCGCGCCCGCGCCGAGCCTTCGACCAGTACGGATAGTGCTCGTTGACGACGACGACTCGTTCCGCGAGTCGCTCGGCCTCAACCTGATCGACGAAGGCTTCGCGGTCGTCAGCTTCGATAGCGGTGCGCCCGCGCTGGACTATTTCGCCGGCGGCGGCGCTGCCGATGTCATCCTGCTCGACTGGCGCATGCCCGGCATGAACGGGCTCGAGGTGCTGCGCCGTTTGCGCCGCGCCGGCAGCACCACGCCGGTGATCTTCCTCACCGTGCTCAGCGACGACATCTACGAGGAGGCGGCGCTCGAGGGCGGCGCGGTCGATTTCGTCGACAAGTCGCGGCGGCTCTCGATCCTGGTGAAGCGGCTGCAGCTCATCACCGAGGGCATGCGCCCGCTGCCCGAGAGCGGCGAGGCGCGGCGCGCGCCCGGCGAAGTCATCCATTTGGGCCCGCTCGAGCTGCGCTTCGACATCAACCGCGCCGGCTGGAGCGGCAGCACGCTCGACCTCACCCTGACCGAGTTCAAGATCGTCGCGCTCCTGGCGCTGCGCGCCGGCGAGGATGTGGGCTACCGCGAGATCTACGATCTGGTGCACGGCAAGGATTTCGTCGCCGGCTATGGCGCCGAGGGCTACCGCGCCAATGTGCGTACGTTCATCAAGCGCATACGCAAGAAATTCCGCGACTTGGATGCGGATTTCGATCAAATTCATAATTATGCCGGATTCGGCTACCGCTGGATTGCCGGCCCATAGCCGGCACGAGATCGTTGCCGCCGCCGCTGCACCCGCGCGCGCGCCGCGGCCGCGCTATTACCGCTCGCTCACAGCCAAGGCGGTGGTGATGACGGTCATCTTCCTGGCCGTGCCGCTCATCATCTACGACCAGTTCCGCGCCGCCGACGAGGCGGAGAATGCCGTCCTGCTGCGCAGCGTGCACGAGCATGGCCATGTCATCGCCGCGGCGCTCGCGCCGATGCTGTCGACCGGGCTGAAGCCGCCGCTGCCGCAGCTCGGCGAGGACCTCGCGCGCTTTGCCGACGACTTCACGAATGTGAAGCTGCTGTTCGCACCGGCAGGCGCGCCCGGCTTCTTCTATGTCGCGTCCTGGCCGCCGGTTCCGGCGCCG
The DNA here is from genome assembly GCA_036394355.1 of Allostellaceae bacterium. Lineage (GTDB taxonomy): Bacteria > Pseudomonadota > Alphaproteobacteria > ATCC43930 > CGMCC-115725 > DAHUYF01. The sequence goes on from DASWFH010000025.1 coordinate 1,281, forward strand.
CAGCTCGACGCCGAGCGCGAGACATTGCGTCAGCAGGGCATCCTCGATCAGCTGTCGACGACCTGCGACGGCGAGCTTCCGATGGCGGTGCGCTACCGCACGCCGGGCGGCGACGACGAGGTGGTGACGTCGGTCACGCCGCTGAAGACGATGGCGGGCTGCTGGGTCGTGGTCACCTCCTCCTCGGCGCTGTCGCCGCCGGGCTCGACGCTCGACCGGCCATACTGGGCGAGCTCCGAGGTGCGCTTCGCCGCGGCGATCTACCTGGCGATGGTGCTGCTGACCTTCACCACCTTCTGGAGCATTCGTCGCGGCTTGCAACGCTTCGCCGAGCGCGCGCGTCTCATCCGCGAGCGGCGCTCGAGCGGCGGCTCCTCCTTCCGCGCGCAGAACGACGTCCCCGAGCTCGCCGACGTCGCCGAGGAGTTCGACCACATGGTCGAGGTGCTCGATGACTCCGCGCGCGACATCCGCCGCGCCGCCGAGGACAACGCGCATGCCTTCAAGACGCCGATCGCCGTAATCCGCCAATCGCTCGAGCCGGTGAAGCGCGCCATCGCCGCCGAGAACCGGCGCGGCCTGCGCGCCATCGGCCTCATCGAAAGCTCGCTCGACAAGCTCGACGGCCTCGTCGCCTCGGCGCGCCGCCTCGACGAAGCCACGGCCGATCTCATGGAAATGCCGCGCACGGACATCGATCTCTCGCGCGTGCTCGGCCGTCTGCTGCAGGCGCATGCCGACGTGTTCGTCGAACGCCATCTGCGCCTCAAGGGCCACATCGCACCGGGCGTGATGATCCACGCCAACGAGGAGATGGTCGAGACGGTGATCGAGAACCTGCTCGACAACGCCGTCTCCTTCTCACCCGAAGGCGAGAGCGTCGGTGTGCGGCTCGAGGCGGGCGACGGTGTCGCCGAGCTGCTGATCGGCGACAACGGTCCCGGCGTGTCGACGGAAAATCTCGCGCGCATCTTCGATCGCTATTTCTCGCAGCGCACGCCGCCCGACGGCGCGGAGAGCCAGGACACGCATTTCGGAATCGGCTTGTGGATCGCGCGCCGCAACGTCGAAGCGCTCGGCGGCACGATCGATGCGGAGAACCGCCGTCCCAGCGGCTTGCTCATGCGCGTGCGCTTCCCTCTCGGCGAAGTTGCGCGGATCGCCGCCAACCCAACCAAAGCGCGGAACTGACATTATTTTGACCCTCCGTCTTTCGGGTGAGCGCCGCTAGTTTTTTGCGGTCCCCGCAACGCGAAGAGGTCGTTCACATGGAACTGGCAAAGCTCGTGACGATGCTGCAGGGCGCCAAGGAGGGGAGCGAGTACCTCGATTACGCTATACAGCGCTTGTTCGGCACGGCGAAGCCGGTACCGCTCTACACGCGCTCGCTTGATGCGGCGCTCAAGCTGATGCCCGAAGGCTGGACGATCCATCGCCTCGGTCAGCTCACCAACTGCCAGGGCGGATTCAGCGGCTGGATCGGCGAGATCTACCGCGCGAGCGACGCGATGATCCCGTACCCGTCATCCGCACCGGCGGCGTCGGCGCCGCTCGCGATCTGCGTTGCCGCGATGCGCGTCCGTCTCGCCGAGACGAGCGACGGCGACAGCCCGCACGCCGCACCCGCGCTCGACAACCGCGTGCAGCGCAGCGGCACGTAAGCGTCATCTCGCGACAGACGGGCGGGTTGTCCCGCCCGCTGCTTTTCCCATACACTCCGGCCATGCCCATGGCCACCGCTCCTGCCGCGTCGTCGTGAGCGACGCGGCGATCGAGATCCTCGACCGCGAGACCGCCTATCAGGGCTTCTTCCGGATCGACCGCTACCGCTTGCGCCATCGCCTCTATTCGGGCGGCTGGAGCGGCGAGCTCACGCGCGAGATCTTCGAGCGCGGCCACGCCGTCGGCGTGCTGCTCTACGATCCCGCGCGCGACGCGCTCGTGCTCATCAAGCAGTTCCGCCTCGCCGCCCATCTCGCGGGCTTTCCTGCCTGGCAGCTCGAGATCGTCGCCGGCATCATCGACCGCCCCGGCGAGAGCGCGCCGGAGGTTGCGCGCCGCGAGGCCAAGGAGGAAGCCGGCCTCACCATCGAAGGCGAGGTGTTGCCCGTCCACCGCTATCTCACCAGCCCCGGCGGCTCGACGGAAACCGTCACCCTCTATTGCGGCCGCATCGATTCGCGCGACGCCGGCGGCATCCACGGTTGCGCCGACGAACAGGAAGACATCAAGGTGATCGTGAAGAGCTACGACGAGACGATGCAGCTGCTGCGGACCGGCAAGATCAACAACGGCTTCACCATCGTCGCGCTCTATTGGCTCGCCGCCAACCGCGCCAGGCTGCGCCGAAAGTGGGGCTAGCGCATTTCCCACACGTGCTTAGGCGCGATAAGTGCCTTTCGCAGAAAGAAGGCGCCGGGAATAGACGATCAGTCCGAAAGCGACGATGAACTTGGCGGCGACCCCGCCAAGCTTGGCGTACTCACCCGCCATTACCGTAGGCACAGCCGCGCCGAGTCCATGAATGGCAACGACGCGAAACAAAACCGACACAGCGTCCGGAATCGCGAAAACCAGGACATACCACGCCAAGACGAACAGTGCCGCGCTTTCAAACCTGCTCGCCTCGAGCGACTGATCTGCAGGACTCGATCTTGTGCGGAATGACCTGTTCGTAATCGGACCCGCCAAAAAGAACATTGCGGCTCCAAAGAGTACTGGCAGGCTGAGCGCACTCAGCACCACGGCTAAGATCGCCCCGAGTCCCGGACCGGAATAGGCGCCGCTGTTCCACATCAGCAACACGCCGACCGGAATGCTTCCGATTGCAAACACTATGGTCAGAACGCCGGCGGTTCGAATCATCAGCCTGGTTAGGACCGCGTAATCCATAATTCTGCCCCTTTCAGCCAAACCCGGAATCTACCGCTTCCGGTGATATCACACCCTGCGAGCGGCGCGACGAAAGCCGGCGCTCGCACGCAAGAGCTCCAGCGTATAAGGATCATGCGCGCTGCCGGCGCGCAGGTCGCCGACGGCAAGCTCCTCGATGAAGCGCCCTTCTCGCATCACGGCGACGCGCTCGCAGAGCTGCGCGACAACGGCAAGGTTGTGACTCACCAACACGTAGCTGAGCTGTCGCTCGCGGCGCAGCCGCTGCAGCAGCGCGATGATCTCCGCCTGGACGGAGACGTCGAGCGCCGCGGTCGGCTCGTCGAGCAGCAAGAGCGCCGGCTCGAGGATGAGCGCGCGCGCAATCGCCACGCGCTGGCGCTGCCCGCCGGAGAGCTGATACGGGTAGCGAAAGCGATGCGCGGCGTCGAGCCCGACCGCGTGCAGCGCCGCGGCGATGCGCCCCGGGGCGTCGCCGACATGGTGTATGGCGAGCGGCTCGGCGAGCGCGCGGTCGACGGTATGGCGCGGGTGAAGCGAGCCGTACGGGTCCTGGAACACCATCTGCACTCGACCCCGGTGCGAGCGACGGCGTCCTTGCGGCGCTCCTTCCAGCAGAAGCGCGCCCGACCACGCCTCGTGCAGGCCGGCGATGACGCGCAGCAGCGTCGACTTGCCCGAGCCGGATTCGCCGACGATGCCGAAGGCCTCGCCGGCGGCAACCGAGAAGGAGACAGCGTCAACGACGGTCGTTGCGCCGAAGCGCGCGGTGAGCGTGCGCGCCTCGATCATGACGCGGCGAGAAGCGGGCGCGACGCGAGCAGGCGGCGCGTATAGGGATGTTGCGCCTGGTCGAGCGCGGCGGCGGCGCAGCTTTCGACGATGCGGCCGCGCTCCATCACCAGCACGCGATCGCAGAACGAGGCGACGAGGTCGAGGTCGTGGCTGATGAGAATGAGCCCCATGTCGCGCCGACTCGCCTGCTCGTCGAGCACGGCCAGCACTTGCACCCGCACGGTGACGTCGAGCGCCGACGTGGGCTCGTCGGCGATGAGCAGGTCGGGATCGCCGGCGAGCATCATCGCGATCATCACGCGCTGCCCCATCCCGCCGGAGATCTGATGCGGGTAGAGGTCGTGGACACGCTGCGGCTCGCGGATGCGCACCGCCTCGAGCATGGCGAGCGCCTGCGCTCTCGCCTCTCGCATCGAGGCGCGGCCATGCGCGCGATAGGCCTCGGCGATCTGCCGGCCCACCGACATCAGCGGGTTGAGCGAGAATCTCGGGTCTTGCAGCACGAGCGCCATGCGCCGGCCGCGCAGCGCCCGCATCTCGCGCTCAGTGGCGGCGAGGAGATCGGCGCCGGCGAAAGCGAGGCGCGTCGCCTGAAGCGTGGCGCCGGACGGCAGCAGTCGGAGGATGGCGCGGCCGGTCAAAGACTTGCCGGACCCGGACTCGCCGACGATGCCGAGGCGCTCGCGGCCCATGGCGAAGCTGACGCCGCGCACCGCCTCCGTGTCGCCGAAGCGCAGGACGAGGTCGCTCACCTCGAGCAAGGGCGCGGTCATCGCTGCTTCGGGTCCAGCACGTCGCGCAGGCCATCGCCGAGCAGATTGAAACCCAAGCTGACCACGGCGATGGCGATGCCGGGCATCGCCGCGACCCACCATTGGTCCAGCATGTATTTGCGCCCCGCGGCGATCATCGCGCCCCATTCGGGCGCGGGCGGCTGCGCGCCGAGGCCGAGGAAGCCCAACCCCGCCGCGATGAGGATGACGCCGGCCATGTCGAGGCTCACCCGCACGATCACCGACGAAAGGCACAGCGGCATGATGTGGCGCAGGACGATGCGCCCGGGCGAGGCGCCGGCGAGAAGCGCCGCGGCGATGAAGTCGCTGCGCCGCAGCGCCAGGGTCTCGGCGCGGGCGATGCGCGCATAGGGCGGCCAGGCGACGAGGGCGATGGCGAGCACCGCGTTCTCGATGCCGGGCCCGAGCGCCGCGACGAAAGCGAGCGCGAGGATGAGCCGCGGCAGCGCCAGGAACACGTCGGTCACCCGCATGAGCGCGGCGTCGACCCAGCCGCCGGCATATCCGGCCATGCAGCCGATGGCGAGGCCGATCGGCGCGGCAATCGCCGTCACCAGCGCGACGATGCCGAGCGTGATCCGCGTGCCAAAGAGCAGCCGCGAGAGGATGTCGCGGCCGAGTTCGTCGGTGCCGAGCCAATGCTGCGCGCCGGGACCTCGCAGCCGGTCCGCCAGATGCTGCGCGGAGGGCGCATGGGGCGCGAGAAGCGGGGCGAGCGCGGCGATGAGCACGAGCAGCAGAACGATGGCGAGACCGGCGGCCGCGAGCGGGTGGCGCATCAAGGCGCGGCTGAAGCGATAGATCTCGCCGAGGCGTGCCTGGCGTCGGGAATTCGGTGCGGCGCTGCCGAGCCAGGCGCGCCATCCCTGCCCTGCCCACGCCGCGCGGCTCATCGCGTTCTCGGATCGAGCCAGCGGTAGAGCAGGTCGGAGAGGAGGTTGAGCGCGATGAAGAGCGCGCCCACCACCAGCGTGCCGCCGAGCACGGCGTTCATGTCGATGTTGAGGAGCGATCCGGTGATGTAGGAGCCGATCCCCGGCCAGGCGAACACGGTCTCGGTCAGCACCGAGCCCTCGAGCAGGCTCGCATAGGAGAGCGCGACGACCGTCACCAGCGGCACCAGGATGTTGCCGAGCGCGTGGCGCCACAGCACGCGGCGCTCGCTCAAGCCCTTGGCGCGTGCGGTGACGATGTATTCCTGGCCGAGCTGCTCCAGCATGAAGCTGCGCGTCATGCGGCTGACATAGGCGAGCGAGAAATATCCGAGCACGCCCGCCGGCAGGACGAGATGCGCGAGCGCGCTGCGCAGCACCGCCCAGTCGCCGGCGATGGCGCTGTCGACGAGGATGAGCCCGGTCACCGGCGCCACCGTGTCCTCATAGAATATGTCAAGCCGCCCCGGCCCGGCGGCCCAGCCGAGCCCCGCGTAGAACAGCAGCAGCGCCATGAGCCCGAGCCAGAACACCGGCACCGAATATCCCACCAGCCCGACGAGGCGGATGGCGTGATCGGCCCAGCGCCCTTGCCGCGCCGCGGCGACGACGCCGGCGGGAATGCCGAGCGCCACGCCGATCAGCGTCGCCGCCGTGGCGAGCTCCACCGTCGCCGGCAGGAAGCGGGCGATGTCCTCCACCACCGGGTTGCGCGTCAGCACCGAACGGCCGAAATCGCCGTGCAGCACCAACACGACATAGCGCCAGAATTGCACATAAAGCGGCTGGTCGAGGCCGAGCTCGATGCGCACGCGTTGATACGTCTCGGCCGAGGCGCGGTCGCCCACCACCGCCAGCACCGGATCGATCGGCACGACGCGCGCGATGAGGAAGGTCGCGAGCAGCAGGCCGAAGAGGGTGAGCAGGACGGAGGCGGCGAGGCGCAGCGCCGTCGCGGCGCCGCGTTCAACGCTTGGCGATGCCGGCATAACGGTTCTCGGCCGGGCCGGCGCCGATGAGAAAGCCGTCGGCGGTGGCGGGATGCGCGGCGGTCTCGACGAGCTGGAACATGAAGGCGAAGGGCGCCGCCTGCTGATGCGCGCGCTGGAGCGCGCGGTAAAGGGCAGCGCGGCGCTCGACATCGCGCTCGGCCATGGCGGCGGCGACCTGCGCGTTCATCGCCGGATCGGACCAGGCGTTGCGCCAGGCGGGCGTCTTTTTCTGCGCCGCGTCGGAATTGTCCTCGTTGAGGGCGAAAGCCTCGGCATTGCTGTGCGGGTCTGGATAGTCGGTTCCCCATTCGCCGAGAAAGATGTCGTGATGGCGGGCGCGGTACTTGGTGAGGACCTGCTTGCCGTCGCCGGGAACGATGGTGAGCATGATCCCCGCCTCGGCAAACCCCGACTGCAGCGCCTGCGCCACTTCAGTCCAGGGCGAGGCATTGCGCACGTCGATGGTGACGGCAAAGCCTTCGGCCAGGCCGGCGCTCGCCAGCAGCGCCTTGGCGCGCGCCGGATCGTAGCGGAAGGGAAGATCGTCGATGGCGCCGAGATAGCCTTGCGGCTCGAAGGCCTCGTGGACGATGCGCGTGCCGCCGAGGATGGCGTGCGCGATGCCGTCATAGTCGATGAGATGCTTGATCGCCGCGATCACTTCCGGGCGGCGCAGATAAGGGTTCCTCTGATTGAGGGCGAGATAGGTGACGAGGCTCTGGACGCCGCGGTCGAAGCGGATTGCGGGGTTGCCGGCGATCGCGTCGAGCTGATCCTTGTCGAGGTCGCGCGCATAATCGATGTCGCCGCGCAGCAGCATCAAGCGCTGCGTCGCCGCTTCCTTGATGTGGCGGACGAAGACGTGCCGGTTGGCCGGCGCGCCGCCCCAATAATCCGGGTTGGCGTCGAGCACATAGCGCTCGGCCGGGCGCCACAGGCGGAGCCGATAGGGTCCCGATCCGGCGGAATGGCCGGCGAGCCAGCCATTGCCGAGATCGCCCGCCTGCTCATGCGCCAGCGCCTCGCCCCGCTCGACGATGCTGGCGACCGGCGCGGTCAGGCAGAAATAGACCAGGCTCGGCGCCAATACGCGGGACGTCTCGATGACGAGCGTGCCCTCATCCGCTGCGCGCACCCGCCCCGCGACGTTGTCCCTGGTCAATCCGAGCTGCCGCAGCACCAGCGCCGGCGCCTTGTCGAGGGCTACGGCACGCTGCAGCGAGAAGGCAGCATCGCCGGCGGTGACCGGCGCGCCCGTGGCGAAACGCGCGTCGCGCCGCAGCCTGAAAGTGAAGACGCGGCCGCTCGCATCGACGCTCCACGAGGTGGCCAAGCCGGCGCGAATCTGCGTGGAGTCGCGCGGGTCGCCCTCGACGAGGCGGTCATAGATGTTGCCGACGACCTCGGCGCCCGACACCTCATAGACCTCGGCGGGGTCGAGCGAGACGATGTCGTCGATCCCCTTGCCCATGACGACCGTGTCCGGCGGCGCCGCGGCGCCGGCCGGACCGCCGAGCGGTGCCGACAGCAGGAGCAAAATGAACGCGGCGCACCGGTAGAACACGCCGGATTGTGAGATCGCCGGTTCGCACAAGTCAACCGGCGCGGCACCGCGCGCCCATCAGCGCCGTTGCATGCGCGAAACCCATAGTTTAATATTCATGTGTAGTTCGCTACAAGCGCGTTTGGCGGTGATCAGGCGCTCAAAAAAAGCGAACCGGCTGCTGCGTGCGGTCCCAATGAGACAAAAACGAGGAATCTCGCAACCGCTAAGCGCATTGGAGGAAAACGCCATGACAAGTTATCGAGCCACGCGCCACCGGCTGAGAACGCTGGCGCGTCGGATCTTGCCCGCCATCGTGTCGCTGACGCTCTTCTCCGTCACGGCTCAGGCCGATCCGGTGCCGAACCCGCTGGTGACCGGACCGATCGCCGCGACGGCAATCCCCGGCGACCCCTCGCACAATTACCCGTTCTTCGCCACTAACCATCCGCTTTCGACGGCCGGGTATATCGAGGAGGAATTCTTCATCCAGGGCACCGCGAACCGCTACACCACGCCGGCGCTCACGACCGCGACCGTCATCGACGGCGGCCACCCCTATATGACGCGCATGGTCGTGCGGCGGCCTGTCGATCCCAAGCAGTTCAACGGTACCGTTCTGGTCGAATGGTACAACGTGACCAATGGCTTCGACGCCGAGAATCTGTGGTTCTTCGACTGGGAGCACATCCTTGGCAACGGCTATGTCTGGGTCGGTGTCTCCGCGCAGAATGTCGGCGTCGCCGCGCTCAAGGTGTTCAGCCCGACACGCTACGCCGGCTTCGACGTGACCGCCGGCGGCAGCATCACGGGTGACGCCCTTTCCTACGACATCTTCTCGCAAGCCGGCCAGGCGATCCGGCACCCCGCCGGCGTCGATCCGCTCGGCGGGTTGAAGCCCAAGGTGGTCATCGGCATCGGCGAATCGCAGTCGGCCAGCCGTCTCTCCACCTATGTCAACTCGATCGAGCCGCTGGCGCACGCCTTCGACGGCTATCTCCTCCTCTCATCCCTCGGCAACAAGATTCGCACCGACCTCACGGCGCCAGTGTGGAAGATATCGACCGAGTACGACGTCCAGCAAAGCGAAGCCCTCGCCCGTCAGCCGGATACGAGCAAGTTCCGGCACTGGGAGGTCGCGGGATCATCGCATGTCGACCAGCATTTGCGGGATAGCCGCGAGCCGCTCGAACTGCGCGACCGCGGCACCTCGTCGGAGGCGGCGTTGGCGCCGACCTGCGGCATCCCGACGATCGGGACGCGGGTCGCCACGAAGGACGTGATCGGCCAGGCGTTCGAGGAACTGGTGCCCTGGATCACCAGCGGGAAGCAGCCGCCTTCAGCGCCGGAGATGCAAACCACCTCGCTTGGACCGCCGACGGTGCTGGCGCGCAACAGCCTGGGCCTCGCTCTCGGCGGGATCCAGCTGTCGCAGGTCGCGGTTCCCACCGCGCTCAATGTCGGCACCAACAGCGGCCCGCCCGGCAGCGCCTGCGTGCGTTGGGGCTATTACGTGCCGTTCTCGGTATCCCAGCTCGACAGCCTCTACCGCAATCACGACGACTATGTGCGCCAAGTGGCAAAGGTCGCGCACGAGAACGTCCGGCAAGGCCATATCGGCGTGCTCGACGCACGGCACACCGTGTTCGAGGCGATCAACTCCGCCGTCGGCGGGCGGGACCGGGATGGCGATTACGACCGATATCTCGTCGAGTTCGCTCCTTAAGTCGCCTGACATGGCAGGGCGCGTCTCGCGAGAGGCTCGCCTCGCTTCTTTTTGCGCCGATGGCCGCAAAGCGAGACAGGCGTTTCCAAGACCTCGCAAGCCGGACGGGTGGGTTTCGCCCGCTGAAGCCGGCCAACAAGAGGCCCGTCCGCGCGGGGTGCGCGGACGGGCTTTCGTCTACCAGCGCTCGGTTATTGCCGGGCGCCGAGCAGGGCCTCTGCGTCCTCGATGAGCGTGCTGGCGTCCCCCTCATCGATCGCTTTCCCATTGAAGGTCGCATCCTCGAGCATCGCGATCATGGCTTCGGCGATCGCATTACGGCGAGTGGTGACGTCATTGATGCGTTGCTCGAGCGCGGCGTAGGTGGCATCGTCGCCGGCAAGCGCCTGGGTCGAGATATCGAGTGTTTTGCCGGCGAGCTCACCCCGAGGCGCATTGATCGCCTTGTAGGCTCTGGCAAGGTCGGACAAGGTCTCGTCATGCCCACGCAGTGAGCGCGGAAGCGCCTCTTCGTCGAGAATTTCGAAGAGCGCCCGGCCGTCATGCGCGTAGTCGTCCTTGAGCCCGGCGAGGGTCAAGAGGGTCGGGCGCACATCTGTGTGGTCCGAGAAGATTTCGCCGGTCCTGCCCTCGTTCCGGATCCCCGGGCCAACCAAACCCAACCATGTCCTGGTGATCTCCTCCTGAAAGTCGCCGTGGCTCCAGTTGAAGCCCGGCTGTTCGTTGGAGCAGGCAGCGACCGAGCTGCATGTCGCCGGCTTGCTTGCCGCCGTGAGGAAGAAATCGTCGTCGGCGAAGTAGGTGAAGGTCGGCGTGCGTGCAGGATCGTTGGTGACCATGTGGAGAAACGCCATTTCCGCCGAATCAGCCATGCGCTGCTTCAGCGGGACGTTGCTGGCCTTGATCGGGTCGAATGCGACGAGGTTGGCCATGTGGCGCTCGAGGGTCCGGGTCACGGCGTCCGCGGGGCCGGGCTTGCCCTTGATATAGACCGTCGGTGCATCGTCGCTGTGGACCGAGAACACCGTGTTGTCGCCGAATTCGAGCATCAACAGACTTCTGACGTCCACATCTACCTCGCCAAGATTCGTGGTCGTACAGAGCACGCTGTCGCCGTCGCATCCGGCCGGCAGCCGGATGTATGTGCAGGGCGTATGGATGCCATCGCAGCCGGCCGGCGCGCCGGGCTGGCCGGCGAAATGGTCATTCTCGTCCGAAGTGACGATGAAGATCGTATTCTCTTTGGTGATCCCGTCGCTCCTGAGGCGGGCAAAGAACTTGCCGAAGGCATCGTTATAGGCGGCGAGTTGCTGGACATAGCCGGCCTCTCCCGGCCCATAGCTTCCCGAGAAGGTGAAGTGATTGTCGTGCGCGTCGGCGATGTAGCCGTAGACGACCGGCACGCCCGCTTCCAGCATCGTCGCGAGATAGCCGAGCGTCTGCGAGGCGGAGGGATCGAATCCGGGGAACCCGACATTGCCCTGGCCATCGTCGATGACATGGCCGTCGAGATCGTCGACCGAGGGCTGACCGTGGTTGACCCGAGGCGCCACGTTCTTGTTGCCGAAGAGCGCGTTGAACCCGACATAGCCGCCGGGCTCGTCGGGCAAGAGGTCCGGCTTGCCGCTCTGTCCGCAGATCGAGCTGTTCTTCGCGCAGTGGACGGAGATGCCTTCGAAATCCGCGACCGCTTTCGGGTTGGTGATTTGCCGCGTCGGGGTATCGAGGGCGTGAGCCTCCTGGTGCTCCGGCGAATTGGGCCCGAACACGTTGTCGATGTCCGTCGTGGTGTTCTCGAACTCGATGTTCGCCACCGAAAAGGCGCCGACGTCGCAGCCGGCGCGGGTGAAGGGGACCCACGGCGCGGGATGGATCTTGCCGCGCTGATCGACCATCTGGGGCTGCCCGTCCGGAGCGATGTCGGTCCAGTAGACGAAGGAGCTGGAGAAGCCGATCGAGCCGTCCGGGCGGAAAAAGCCATAGGAATTCGATACCGGCTGACCGTGCTTTTCGCCGTAGACGCCCGTCAGCGTCGTGATGATGTCATCCGCCGTATGCGAGATGAGCGGCGTGTGATGGTTGGTGAGAAGCGTGCCGTTGTCTTCGAGGAAATTGAGCAGATTCGGCATCTGCTCGAGATCCGAAGGGACATTCGGATTGTCGCGGCGCAGATGTACGTTGTCGAACTGGATTTCGACGATGTGCTTGATGCCGGAGGGCAGGCATCCGCGCCCGTGGCCGGCATTGTCGCCTTCCCTCGCCGCGGCGGGACCCGCCGCAAAGAGCGATGCCGCCAAAAGCAACGGCGCGGTGGCGCAGAGCGCCCGTGCAAATCTGGCCATGATTCGGACTCCCCCTGAGATGCTGCTTCTAGTCCCTCGCGCGTCCGGGGGACGCGCCGGGAACCCAGGGGACGGTAGCGGCGGCGCGCTACAGTCGAGCGACAAGGGGGTTGCAATATCGTGGCAGCCGGGTCGACCAGGGCGTTCGAGGAACGGGTGCCCTGGATCACCCGCGGGAGGCTGCCACCCTCGCCGGAGATGCAGACCACCTTGCTCGGGCCGCCGACCGTCATCCCAATCGGCAGCGTCTCCGGCGACTTGATCGCGCGGGCTTGCTCCCTATAGTCTCGCTGAAATCGCGCGCTGCGGCTGAAGCGGCGGTCCATAAGAAACGGCCTGGAAGATGCAGATTCGCGACGGCTTCACCGAAACCATCGGCCATACGCCGCTGATCCGGCTCCGCCGTGCCTCGGAGATGACCGGCTGCACCATCCTGGGCAAGGCCGAGTTCCTCAATCCCGGCGGCTCGGTCAAGGACCGCGCCGCGCTCTACATCATCAAGGACGCCGAGGAGCGCGGCGCCCTCCACCCCGGCGGCGTCATCGTCGAGGGCACCGCCGGCAATACGGGGATCGGCCTGGCCCTGGTCGGCAACGCGCGCGGCTATCGCAGCGTCATCGTCATGCCGGAGACGCAGAGCCAGGAAAAGAAGGACATGCTGCGGCTGTGCGGCGCCGATCTGCGCCTGGTACCCGCCGTCCCCTACGCCAACCCGATGAACTACGTGCGCTATTCAGAGCGCCTGGCGCAGGAGATTTTACAAAACGAACCCAAAGGCGCGATCTGGGCCAACCAGTTCGACAACCTCGCCAACCGCCGCGCCCATTACGAGACGACCGGGCCGGAGATCTGGGAGCAGACCGAGGGGAAGGTCGACGCGTTCGTCTCCTCGGTCGGCACCGGCGGCACGCTCGCGGGCGTCGCCATGGCGCTCAAGGAGCGTAACCCCCGCACCAAGATCTACCTTGCCGACCCGCTCGGCTCGGCCATCTACAGCTACTACGCCACGGGCCAGCTCAAGGCCGAGGGCAACTCGATCACCGAAGGCATCGGCCAGGGCCGCATCACCAAGAACCTCGAAGGCGCGCCCGTCGACGGATGGTTCCAGGTGACTGACGAGGAGATGCTGCCGATCCTCTTCGACCTTGTGCTGGAGGAAGGGTTGATCCTCGGCGGCTCGACCGGGATCAACATCGCCGGCGCCCTCAGGGCGGCGAAAGAGCTCGGACCCGGCCACGTCATCGTCACCGTGCTCGCCGATTACGGCACGCGCTACCAGTCGAAGCTCTTCAACCCGGCCTTCTTGCGCGAGCGCAAGCTGCCCATACCGGAATGGCTCGACCAATGACCGACCTGCTGTTCCGCGACGACGCCTATCTGCGCTCCTGCGAGGCGAGCGTCGTCGCCATCGACGAGCGTGGCATCCGCCTCGATCGCACCGTCTTCTACCCGCAGGGCGGCGGCCAGGCCGGCGACAGCGGCCAGCTGCGCCTCGCCGATGGACGCGCCTTTGCGATCATCGA
>DASWFH010000026.1:0-12556 GCA_036394355.1 Allostellaceae bacterium
GTCCTTGCCCACCATGACCGCGAGCCGCGCGACCAGGGGATGCCGCGGATTGAGCTCGAGGATGCGTTTCGCCGTCGACTCGATCTCGCGGTGCCGCTTCAGCAGGCGCTCGAGATGCATGTCGAGGTCGCCCTCGTCGGCAACCAGGCACACGGCGCTGTCGGTGAGGCGGTCGGAGACGCGCACATCCTTTACCGCATCGCCGAGCGATAGCTTGAACAGCGCGATCAGGCTGGCAACCGCGCCTTCCTGCGGCGCTTCCACCGGGGTGTCCTTCTTGTCCTCGACCGGTGTGATCTTGCCGAGATCGGCGGCGCCGCGCGTGGTCGATTTGAGAGGGTGCTGCTGATAGACGCCGAGCGCGGGCATCCAGAACTCGTCGATGGGATCGGTGAGCAGCAAGACCTCGACGCCGCGCGCGCGGAAGCCTTCGAGCTGCGGGCTCTTGCGCAGGAGCTCGAGATTGTCGCCGGTGATGGTGTAGATCGCCTCCTGGCCTGGCCTCATGCGCGCGACGTAGTCGTCGAGCGAGGCCAGCCCGTCGCCGGTGGTCGAGCGGAAGCGCAGCAACGGCAGGAGCTGCTCGCGGTGCTCCGGATCCTCGTACAGCCCTTCCTTGAGCACGGCGCCGAAATTGTCCCAGAACTTCACGTACTCCTCGCCCGCGTCCTTCGCTTTCTTGCCGAGCTCGGACAGCACACGGTTGGTGATCTGGCCGCGCATCTTCGCGAGCATCGGGTTGTTCTGCAGCATCTCGCGGCTGACGTTGAGCGGCAGATCCTCGCTGTCGACGATGCCGCGCAGGAAGCGCAGGTAAGGCGGCAGCAGCTCGGCGCAGTCGTCGGTGATGAAGATGCGGCGGACATAGAGCTTGACCCGCGCCTTGCGCTGCGGGTCGAACAGGTCGAAGGGCTTGCTCCCGGGCACGAAGAGCAGCGTCGTGTACTCGAACATTCCCTCCGCCTTGTTGTGCAGCGTGAGCCACGGCTCGTCGAAGCTATGCGCGGCGTGGTGGTAGAACTCGCGATACTGCTCGGGCGTGATCTCCGCCTTGGGCCGGGTCCACAGCGCCGCCGCGGTGTTGAGGGTCTCCTCCTTGCCGTCGGCCTTGAGCACGATCGGCAGCGCCACATGGTCGGAATAGGTCGTGACGATCCGGCGCAGGCGCTGCGGCTCGGTGTATTCGGCCTCGTCCTTGAGGAGGTGCAGCACGATCGTGGTGCCGCGCCCTTCCTTCTCGGCCGGCTCGACCGTGAATTCGCCCTTGCCGTCGGACACCCAGCGCCAAGCCTGCGGCTCGCCGGCCTTGCGGCTGAGCACCTCGACCTTGCCGGCAACCATGAAGGCGGAATAGAAGCCGACGCCGAACTGGCCGATCAGCGTCATGTCCTTGCGCTGGTCGCCCGAGAGCTGCTCCATGAAAGCGGCGGTGCCGGAGCGCGCGATCGTGCCGAGGTTCTCCACCAGCTCGTCATGGTTCATGCCGATGCCGTTATCGACCACGGTGAGCGTCATTGCCGCCTTGTCGGGTGTCAGCACGACGCGGAAGTCGGGATCCTCGGCGGTGAGCTTGGGCTCGCTGATCGCCAAATAGCGCAATCGGTCGCAGGCATCCGACGCGTTCGAGATCAGCTCGCGCAGGAAGATCTGCTTCTCGCTGTAGAGGGAGTGGGCGACGATGTCGAGGAGGCGGCTGACCTCCGCCTGAAAGCTTCTTTTTTCTTGCGACATGGCTCTGCTGTCGAGGGTGGTCGGGCTGGCGCAGATATGTGCAAACGCGTTGCGCCGTGCAAGGGGCCGCCGAGGCAGCGCGGCATCGGCTTCCGCGCGGCGGCCGCGGACGTGCTATATCCCGGGGGCGTCATCTCCAGGGGAGGAAGGGACGGCCGCCGATGAGCTATGTGCGCAAGGTCCTGCTGCCGGGGGAGCAGGTCATTTACGAGACCGGGCTGCACTGGCTGGTCTATGGCCGGGCGATCGTCCTGTTCTGCGTCGCGGTCGCGCTATCGGTCGGCGCGCAGTATGTGCCATCACCCGACACCAGGAGGCTTGTTCTCGGGGTGGGCGGGGTGGCCCTCGTCCTGGCGGTGCTCGCCGCCGCGATGGCCGCCATCCGCCGCGTCAGCACCGAACTCGCCGTCACCGACCAGCGCCTGATCTTCAAGCGCGGCGTCTTCGCGCGCCACACCATCGAGATGAACCGGACGAAGGTGGAGAGCGTCGATGTCGACCAGAGCGTCCTCGGCCGCATTCTCGGCTATGGCACCCTGATGGTGCGCGGCACCGGCGGCTCGCTCGAGCCGATGGAGGCGATCAGCGACCCGCTCACCTTCCGCACCCACATCACCGCCGAGCCGATCCGGCACACCGGCCAGCCGGACTAACGCAGGCGGCGCCCGCTCGGCGGCTGCAGGAAATAGATGATGGGCACGGCGATATAGAAGGCGAAGGACCACAGCGGCGCCCACAGCGCGAGGATGGCGCCGGCGAGGTTGAGGACGGGGCTGATGCCGCTGCGGACGAGGGCGCGCCGCTTCTCGGCCGCCGTCATGTCGATCAGGCCGGTGCGGCCGCTGGCATAGGCGCGCATAGCCAGAAAGGCCAAACCCGCACCGGTCATCACCGCGCCGAAAGCAACTGCCGGCGTGCGCAGCGTCGGATAGCTGCCGATCATCCAGGTCGGGATGGGGATAAAGACGACGAACAGGAGCAGCAGGTTGTTGAGCCACAGCAGCGCCCAATCCGCCTGGCGCAGGCTGTGCCAGAACTGATGATGCGATACCCAGAAGATGGCAATGATGAAGAAGCTGACGACACAGCTCATCAGCACCGGCAGCTCATCGATCAAGGCCGCCATCAGCGCCGCGTCGCTCACCGGGTGGGCGAGGCTCGGCACCTTGATCTCCAGCACCAGCAGCGTGATGACGATGGCGAAAACGCCGTCGCTGAACGCCTCGATGCGGCTCTTGGGCATGTTCCGCTTCCCTCGGCCGCGCAGCCTAACCCGCGCCTTTGCGCGGCGCCAACCCGGCCGGACGGCTAGCGCAGGTTGAGGGTCATGCCGATGCCGACCAGCAGCAGCGCGATGCCGATGAGCTCGGTGAGTCGCGGCCGCTCCTTGAACCAGAACCAGGAGAAGGCGAAGGTGAAGACGAGCTCGATGAGGCCGAGCGTGCGCACATAGGCGACGAGCTGGATGGTCATGGCCATGAACCACAGCGCCGAGCCGGTGACGCCGAGCACGCCGGTGAGCGCCTAGACCCGCCACGCGGCGACCACCTTGGCAAGCTGGTCGCGCTCGCGCATGTGGAGATAGGCCGCGAGCACCGCCGTCTGCAGCAGATTGGCCCAGAGCAGGGTATAGCCCGCGGACATGACGAAGCCGTGCCCCTGCAGTGTCAGCGCCGCCGCGCGGAAGGCGACGGCAGCGATGCCGAAGAGCCCGCCCGAGGCCAGGCCGATCAGCGCCGGGCGCTCCGTCCACCCCGTCAGCAGCTCGCGCAGCACGTCTTGCGTCCGGGTGAGCGAGATCAGCATCACGCCGCGCGTGCCGATGGTGATCGCCGCGGCGCCCCAGGGCGTCACCGCGTCGCCGAGGAAGACCAGGCCGAAGACCGCGGCCTGGATCACCTCGGTCTTGGAATAGGCGACGCCGACCGCGAAATTGCGGAAGCGGAAGATGTGGATGAGGAAGGCGGTGGCGACGGTCTGCGTCGCCGAGCCGAGGACGACCCAGGCGAGGAAGGCGACATTGGCCTCGGGCCAAGCGAGCCCGGCGACGACATGGAGGCCGACGACATAGAGCACGACCACGGGGCTGCCGAAGGCGTAGCGCGTGAAGGTCGAGCCGTTGGTGCTGAGCTGCCCGCGGAGCTGCTTCTGCAGCACCGTGCGCAGGTTCTGGCAGAAAGCCGCGGCGACGGTGATGGGGATCCAGAGGGCGGCGGTCACGGGCCCCAGCCATAGACGGGATCGGCGCGCCCGGCAATCGCCGCCGGTCAACCCCGGGCGTGACAGAGCGCCGCCAAGAAAGTTGCTTGATTCGCCTTGCCTTTCCTTTGGCCGCCCCCAATTCTCAAGATATGGGCTTGCTGGCTTCCGCCCCGCGCATTCTGGCCGTGCTCGGCCCTACCAATACGGGCAAGACCCATCTCGCCATCGAGCGCATGCTCGGCCACCAGACCGGCATGATCGGCTTTCCGCTCCGCCTCCTGGCGCGCGAGAACTATGACCGCGTGGTGCGCATCAAGGGCGCGCGCGCCGTGGCCCTCATCACCGGCGAGGAGAAGATCGTCCCGGCCAACCCGTCCTATTTCGTCTGCACGGCCGAGTCGATGCCGCTCGACCTGGCGGTCGACTTCCTCGCCGTCGATGAGATCCAGCTGTGCGGCGATCCCGAGCGCGGCCATGTCTTCACCGCACGCCTGCTCCACGCCCGCGGCCGGCAGGAGACCATGTTCCTCGGCGCCGACACCATCAAGCCGCTGCTGCGCCGCCTGGTGCCCGAGGCCGAGTTCGTCAGCCGCCCGCGCTTCTCGACCTTGCGCTATCTCGGCCCCAAGAAGGCGGCGCGCCTGCCGCCGCGCAGCGCCGTCGTCGCTTTCGCCGTCGCAGATGTCTTCGCGCTGGCCGAGCTGATGCGGCGCCAGCGCGGCGGCACCGCGGTGGTGCTGGGCGCGTTGAGCCCGCGGGCGCGCAATGCCCAGGTCGGCATGTTCCAGGCCGGCGAGGTCGACTACCTGGTGGCGACCGACGCCATCGGCATGGGTCTCAACATGGACCTCGATCACGTCGCCTTCGCCAAGCTGGTCAAGTTCGACGGCCAGGCGCCGCGCCGCCTCGCCGCCGCCGAGATCGCGCAGATCGCCGGGCGCGCCGGGCGTCATATGAGCGACGGCACCTTCGGCACGACCGGCGAGCTCGGGCCAATGGAGCCCGAGGTTGTCGAGGCGGTCGAGAACCACCGCTTCGACCCGCTGACCCGGCTGTTCTGGCGCAACGCGCGGCTTGACTACCATTCGCCCGCCGCGTTGTTGCGCAGCCTTGACGAGCGGCCACAGGCGCGGGGCCTCGTCCCGGCGCGCGAGGCGGACGACCATCTGGCGCTGCGCGCCCTGGCGCGGCAGGGCGACATCGTCGCGCTCGCGCGCCATCCGGCGGCGGTCCGCCTGCTCTGGGAGGTGTGCCAGATCCCGGATTTCCGCAAGGTCATGAGCGACACGCACGCCCGTCTGCTCGGGCAGATCTACCGCCATCTCGCCGGGCCCAAGGAGCGCCTGCCCGTCGACTGGGTGGCGCGGCAGGTGGAGCGGCTCGACCGCGTCGACGGCGACATTGACACGCTGATGACGCGCATCGCCCACATCCGCACCTGGACCTACATCGCCCACCGCCCGGACTGGCTCGCCCAAGCCGCACAATGGCAGGAGCGGGCGCGGACCATCGAGGATCGCCTCTCGGACGCGCTCCACGATCGCATCACCCAGCGCTTCGTCGACCGCCGCTCGGCCTTCCTGGTGAGGCAGCTCGCCGCCGACAAGGATCTCCTCGCCTCGGTCGGCCATGCCGGCGAGGTCATGGTCGAGGGCCATTATGTCGGCAGGCTCGACGGCTTCCGCTTCGTGCCCGATGCGATGGCCGCCGCAGACGAGAGCAAGACGCTGCTGGCGGCCGCCAACCGCGTGCTGCGCGGCGAAATCGCCTCGCGCGCGCAGCTGCTTGCCGCGGCGCCCGACGGCGATTTCGCGCTCACGCCCGACCGTGGCGTGACTTGGCGCGGCGGCGCGGTCGGGCGGCTGCTGCGCGGCGATACGGCGCTCGCGCCCAAGGTCGAGGCCCTGCCCGGCGATTTTCTCGAGGGCGATGTGCGTGAGAGCGTGCGGCGCCGCCTGACCGCCTTCGTGCGCCACGCCATCGCGCACGGGCTGCGGCCGCTCTTGCGCGCGCGGGATGCGGATTTGGCCGGTGCCGCCCGCGGCCTCGCCTTCCAGCTGGGCGAGGCGCTCGGCAGCCTACCGGCCGGCGACGTGGCGGCACAACGCGCCGCGCTCGATCTCAACGGCCGCAAGGCGCTCGCTCGTCTCGGCGTGCGGCTCGGCACCGAGTCTGTTTACATCGAGGCGGTGCTGAAGCCCCAGGCCGCCGGATTGCGCGCGCTGCTGTGGGCGGTGTGGAACGATGCCTCAACCCCGGTGGTGCCCGGCTCCGTGGCGCAGCCGCGCGACCCCGCCGTGTCCGAGGCCGCCTACGCGGCAATGGGCTATCGCGTACTCGGCTCGCATGTGCTGCGCATCGACGGCGTCGAGCGCGTGGCGGCGGCGGCGCGGCGTCTCGCGCGACAGGGGCCGTTCGGCGCGACGCCGGGGTTGGCGACGGTCGCGGGCTGCACGGCCGACGCGCTCGCCGCGGTACTCCCCGCGCTCGGCTATCACGCCGTCCTCGGCGGCGACGGCGCCGTGAGATTCCACACGCGCAAGCGGCGGCGCGAGCGCGGCCGCCACGGCAAGCCGGACACCGTCCGGTACGCTCGCCGGCGCGGCAAGGACAAGGACGCCGAGGCGAGTCCCTTCGCCAAACTGCGGGAGCTGCGGCTCGCGCGATGACGAGCCTGCGCCTCGACAAATGGCTGTGGTTCGCGCGCTTCGCCAAGACGCGGTCGCTGGCGGCGAAGCTGTGCAGCGGCGGGCTCGTGGCGATCGGCGGCGTAGTCGTGGTGAAGCCCGGCCAGCTCGTGCGCCTTGGCGATGTCGTCACGGTCGATCAGGGCCGCATCGTGCGGCGCGTCACCGTGCTGGCGCTGGGCGATCGTCGCGGACCGCCCGCCGAGGCTCGTCTCCTCTACGCCGAGCCGGACCCGCCGCGTGCGCGCCGCGACGTCGATCGCGCGGCATGGCTGTCGCTGCTCGACGAGGGCGCGAACGATGCCGGGTCGGGCCGCCTCGTCAAAGATGGCTAGCGCCATCTGCTTTAGCCGGCGGTTGATAAACCCTTATCGCTTGCGCCGTTGGCCGTCCTGGGGTGCCTTCGGCGCTCCGGCGGTCCCCATCTATTTCCTCGCGGTCTTCATCGCCGGACTAGGCTGGGCCAATTGGTTCAAGGCCCTGTGCTGTGCTACCCGCGCCGAGGCGGAATTCTATGTGCTGGTGCTGATCCCCGAATATCCACGTTACCGGCCGCCGGCGAAAGGAGCGCTAATTCGCCCGCAGGATCCTGCAAAGGCCACCGTGCCTCGCCCGATTGCGGCACGCGCCCTACTTAACGAACGCGAGGTGGCCGGGTTCGCCGGCGCATGTATCTGCGTTGGCGACCTGCGCCGACGGAGTTGATCCATCCTTCACGACCCAATAGGGATTGTAAGGGAGCATCGGCATCGCCGACGGATCGAGCACACCTCTTCCGATGGGCGCGTCCGACCAATACCGGCACGGCGGCGCGTCCGTGGTGCAGCCGGCGAGCGCGGAAAGCGCGAGCGAGGTTGCGGCGGCGAGAAGCAGGCGCATGACCACATCGCCTCCTTTGAGCGACTTTCGCGAGATCGTCTTTGTAAGCCTAGTTCAGAGTACATCCGCGGTCGAGGACATCGCCGCTTCTGCAAAGCGCCGAGTGAGTCCGGCTTGCCGTCCCCATCTCAGAATGCGGCGCCATCCTCGCTGAGGGCACGCTGACTTCCACCAGCGCATGCCTGCGCGGTAGGGATCGCTCTTTCGCCTGGCGACGATGCCCTCGAGGTCGTGCGCCGAGCTGTCGGCCGCTGCCGTCGATGGCGATGGCTCCGGCGCCTCGAGGTTACCGCAGTCTGCGCGCGCACGGTGATCTCGGCCACCACAAATTTCCGGAAATTCGGGCTGCGGCGGAGTGCGGATCGCTCTCGCCGGTGCCGCGTCACGGCAAGAGCAAGCGGGCCCGGATGAGAGTCGCGGTGATAGGGGCCGCATCGCGATCGGACATTTGCGCCCTCGCGGGTAAATTTGTGGGTAGGCGTCGTTTTGACCGGACACTTAGCGAAGAAATTCGCCATTTATTGGCGGCAAACTGGCGGAGAGGCTCTCCGCTTGACCAGGTTGACAGCGCCGCGCGCCCAACAGTGGCCGCACGCGCTCCGCTGTTTCGCTATCGCAGAAGATACCGCTGCGGCCGGTTGCCGGAGACGTTGCTGAAGCGTCGCTGCGCTGGCGACGACGCGGCCTTCCGCCCGCCCTTCTCCAGGTTTTCCGCGCGCGTGTCGAGGTCTTGCGCAATCTCCAACAGCTTTCCCGAAATCTCGGTCTTGTAGGTCCTCGCCAAGTCGCGAAATTGCTTGGCCTTTTGACGCAAATAACGGGCCTCGTCGGAACGATCCGCCGTCATGGTGTGACCTCTGCGTTGTCAGCTCTTGTGGAGCCAACAGCAGACGGTCGGCCGATCTCCTGTGTTTCTTGGAAACACTTGTCGCGGCGATTGTAACAACTGGATGAACGAATCTGCTGATTGCCACGATTGGGGCCTCGCGGCTGTTCTAGTTGCCTGCTGTTACGATTTGTTACCTTCAACCATCTTTTGAGGCGAGTCGTTCCGGAGAAACGCGCAGCTTCGCCTGATTGGGGCGGCCTTGCTTGCCAAGGCGGGAAGCGCGTGCCACGGTCGCGCTCGCCCCGAAACAAAAACTAGGAGGACGCCATGATCGATGTCGGCGCGCCGGATTTCACGCTCGGCGTCGTCGGCGCCGGCGCCATGGGCTCGGGCATTGCCCAGGTCGCGCTTACCGGCAGCATGGCGGTGATCCTCACCGACGCCAACGCGGCGCAGCTCGACAAGGTTCGCGCCGCGCTCTTCGCGCGCATCGACCGGCTCGCCGAGAAGCGCGAGCTGAAGCCGGAGCTGGCGGTGGCAGCAAAGGCGCGGCTCACGCTGGCGCGCGAGATCGGCGCGCTGGCGCCTTGCGGCGTCGTGGTCGAGGCGATCGTCGAGGACCTCGAAATCAAGCGGAAGCTCTTCCGCACGCTCGAGGAAGTCGTCGGCGAGGAGGCGATCCTCGCCTCCAACACCTCCTCGATCCCGATCGCGGCCATCGCCGCGGCGTGCGGCCATCGGCGCCGCGTCGCCGGCATGCATTTCTTCAACCCGGTGCCGCTGATGCGCCTGGTCGAGGTCATCGCCTCGGCGGATACCGATCCCGCTGTCGTCAAGGTGCTGGCCGAGCTTGGGCAGCGGATGGGCCGCACGCCCGTCACGGTCAAGGACGCACCCGGCTTCCTCGTCAATTTCGGCGGCCGCGCCTACTACCAGGAGGCGCTGCACATCCTCCAGGAAAGCGTGGCGACGCCGGAGGATATCGATCTCGTCATGCGCGAATGCTGCGGCTTCCGCATGGGGCCGTTCGAGCTGCTCGATCTCACCGGCATGGACGTCAACTATCCCGTGAGCGAGATCGTGCTCAAAGGCTACGGCTACGATCCGCGTGTCAAGACCACGCCGCTTCACGCCAACATGCATCTCGCCGGACGGCTCGGCCGCAAGACCGGCCACGGCTTCTATCGCTATGACGCGGAAGGCCGGAAGCTGTCGGGCCCGCCGGCGCCGCCGCCGTCCGCGGCGAAGCCCGCCCGCGTGATCCTGCCCGAGCTGCATGAGGGGCTGGTGGCGCTCACCGTCGCGGCCGGCGTCGACGCGCAAGCGCCCGATGACGGGGCGAGCCCGATCGTCGTCGCGCCCTGGGGCGAGGACTGCACCGCGGCGGCTCTGCGGCTCGGGCTCGACCCGCGGCGCACGGTCGCCGTCGATCTGTCGCATGACACCGGCAAGCGCATCACCCAGATGATGGCTCCCTCCGGCGATGCCGCGAGCGGCGAGGCGGTGGCGGCGCTGCTCGCGGCCGCCGGTCGCGCCGTCACGCGCATCAAGGACAGCCCCGGCTTCATCGCCCAGCGCATCACGGCGATGGTCGCCAATATCGGCTGCGAGATGGCGCAGATGGGACTCGCCAGCCCGGCCGACATCGACAAGGCGATGCAACTCGGCCTCAACTACCCGCTGGGGCCGCTCGGCTTCGCCGACAAGATGGGCGTGCGGACGACCTACGAGATCATGCGCCAGCTGTTCGAGATCACCGGCTCCGACCGCTATCGTCCGAGCCTGTGGCTCCGGCGTCGCGCCCTGTTGGGGCTGCCGGCGGCGACGCCTGAGTGACTCCGCGGCGATAGCATGCTGCGCGTGTCGGGTCAGGCGCCGCAGAGCTTGTAGGGTCCGCTGTCGATATGGATGTGGTCGCGGTGCTCGCGGTTGGAGTTGGGCGTGAGCACGACGCGGAACCGTTTGCAGGCGCGGCGCGCGACATCACGCAGGAAATCGCGTTTCGGCCCGCTGCGGCGCCAGTCCTGCTCGACAATGATGGCGGTGCCGTCGGCCAGCTCGAAGCCTGCGACGTCGAGCGCGTTGCCGCGGGCATGCTGGCTCCAGCGATGCTTGCCGCCGGTCTCGCGCCGGCACGAATAGGCGCCGATCTGGCGCATGAGCCGGACACGCTGGCCGAAATGCGCGAGAGCGGCGGCCTGCACGTCCTGGCGCGCGAAGGCGTCGAGCTGGCGAGCGAACGAGCAGCTCACCAGCCCCGGCGGGCTCCAGGCGATGCCCGCAGCGCTCACCTCGACGGCATCGCGGACGGCGCAGGCCGCCGCGCCGGACGGCGCCGGGGCGGGCGTATAGCGCAGGCCGAGCCGATCCAGGCCGGCGAAGCATTGCGCCGCATCGGGTGATGCCGCGCTGTGGGCGCAGGCGGCGAGCAGGAACAGCCCTGCGGCGGCGATGCGGGCCAAGCGGTCGGCGTCGGTCACGCGCCAGCGGCGGGGGCAGGCATGCCCGCGACAGAATCACATAAGCCGCGCCGCCGCAACGGTTTCGTGCGGCGGCCGGCCGCTGCGTCGCCGCTCGGCTTGCGCTCGAGCGGCGCGTCGGCGAGGATCGCCGCCGCCATGCCGCCGCCGATCCCCCGCCCTCCCGCGAGTTGCCGATGCCGCCAGTCGCGCTGAAAGACGCCTTTGCCGGCGCGCGGGTAATGATCACCGGCGGACTCGGCTTCATCGGCTCGACGCTCGCCGCAAGGCTGGTGGAGTTCGGCGCCGACGTGCTGCTGGTCGACAGTCTCTTGGCCGAATACGGCGGCAACTTCTTCAACGTCGCGCCAATCCGCGACAAGGTCACGATCGAGATCGCCGACATCCGCGACGTCCGCGCCATGCGCGGGCTGCTCAAGGGTTGCGGTTACCTGTTCAACCTCGCCGGCCAGACCAGCCATGTCGATTCGATGGCCGACCCGGAGACCGACCTCGCCATCAACTGCCGCGCCCAGCTCACCTTGCTCGAGGCCTGCCGGCAAGTCTGCCCGGGTGTCCGCGTCGTCTATGCCAGCACGCGGCAGATCTACGGCCGCCCGCGCTACCTGCCGGTCGACGAGAAGCATCCGCTGCGCCCGGTCGACGTCAACGGCGTCAACAAGATGGCGGGCGAGGCGTATCACGTCCTGTTCCACGACGTCTACGGCGTCCGCGCGACGGCGCTCAGGCTGACCAACGTCTACGGCCCGCGCATGCGCATCAAGGACGCGCGCCAGAACTTCGTCGGCATATGGCTGCGCGCCGTGCTCGAGAACCAACCGTTCGAAGTGTGGAACGGCGCGCAGCTGCGCGACCTCAGCTATGTCGACGACGCGGTCGACGCGCTCCTGCTCGCGGCGATGACGACCGAGACCGCAGGCGAGGTGTTCAATGTCGGCGGCGACCGCGTGGTGAGCCTCAAGGAGCTTGCGGATATGCTCGCGGCGCAAGCCGGCGCCCGCTACTCGCTGCGTGAGTTCCCGGCCGAGCGTAAGATCATCGACATCGGCGACTATTATACCGACGATTCGCTGTTCCGCCGTGTCACCGGATGGGCGCCGCGCACGCCGTTGCCCGATGGCCTGGCGCGCTCGCTCGCCTATTTCCGTGCGCACCTCCCGGAATATGTCTGACGCGATGGCCGACACGCCGATCCCGCAGACCGACCCAAAGGCGGCGTACCTGGCGCAGCGCCCTGAGATCGATGCGGCGCTGGCGCGCGTGCTCCAGGGCGGGCGCTACATCCTCGGCGACGAGGTCGCCGCCTTCGAGCGCGCGTTCGCCGCCTATATCGGCGCGCGCCATGCGCTGGGCGTCGCCAACGGGACCGATGCGCTGGTGCTGGCCTTGCGCGCGCTCGGCGTCGGCGCGGCGGATTACGTCGTCACCGTGCCGCACACCGCGGTGGCGACGGTGGCGGCAATCGAGCTCGCCGGCGCCAGGCCGCTGCTCATCGATATCGATCCGGCGACCTACACCATGGACGCGGCCGAGCTGGCGCGCGTCCTGGCAGCGCCGCCGGGACGCATCGCCGCGGTCATCCCGGTGCATCTCTATGGCCAGCCCGCCAACTTCGACGCCATCCTCCCGCTCGCGCGCCGGCACGGGGTGCCGGTCGTCGAGGATTGCGCGCAGTGCCACGGGGCCACGCTGGCCGGCCGCCGCCTCGGCAGCCTTGGCGACGTCGCCGCCTTCAGCTTCTACCCGAC
>DASWFH010000027.1:0-5401 GCA_036394355.1 Allostellaceae bacterium
GAAGCCGCCGAGCAAGGCGGAGCTTGAGAAGGCCGCGCTCAAAGCCCGCGAGCGCTGCACCGCGATCGAGCGCCAATGGAAGATCGAGGCGGGAAACGAGGAGTTTGTGCAGCGCCGACTGGCGCTGGAGAAGCTCAAGGCCGATTATGACCGGCTGCCGCACGAGCGCCTGCGCCGCCTCCAGGATCTGGAGACGAACCGCGACGGTGCGCAATTGACGGCGTTCCTCGACCGCTGCCCGCTGGATGGCGCCAATATCAAAGGCGTGGGTGACGCCAAGATAACGGTGCTGCAGTCCTATGGCATCGCGACGGCTGCGGACATCGTCGATCAGAAAGTCCTTGCGGTTCCCGGCGTTGGCCCCGTCATGCTGAAGCGCCTCAAGGTATGGCGCCGGCAAAAGGAGGCGCGCTTCGTGTTCGATCCCAAGAAAGGCGTCTCCGCCATCGACAAGCAAACCGTCGAGCAGAGAATCCTGACCGAAAGGGCTAGGCTCGAAAGGGCGCTGTCGGAGGGCGTCGCGCAACTCGCCGCCTTCAGCAAAGAGATCCTCGCGCGCCGACAGGCGCTTGCGCGCGAAGCGCGCAGCGCCGCCGAGGCGTTGCTCACGGCGCAAGCGGATTTGCGAGCGATGGCCTAGCCGGAATCCGCCGCAATTGTTCCCGTTGGCAACCGAAGGCGCACCAACGGCGGCGGCAATGGTAAGGTCCTGCTATGGCGTCCCTGGCTCGCAAAGCTGCCAGGTTCGCGGCTGCGGCGATTTTGATCGCGGCGGCGCTCGCGGCCACGACGACCTGGTGGACCCGGCACGACCCGCTTTATTTCTTGCCGCGGAGCGCAAGCGCGCCGGCGGTTCAACTCGATCGCATCGAACACCGCGCCGGGCGCGTATTCGAGCATGTGACCCTCTCGGATAGACGTCTCGGCTCGATCGAGTTCACCGTCAACCTGCCGGATCCGCTACCCGGCCGCAAACTACCGCTCATCGCGGTCCTCGGTGGACTGGGTACCGGCGAGCATAACATCCGGGCAATTCACGACGTCGGGGATAACATTGTCGTCGGATACGACTGGCCATTCGCAACGGCCCTTCGGACCTCGGATCTGCTGCGACTCCCCGCGCTGCGGGCGCAAGTGCTATCCGTGCCGGGCCAGGTCACTGCTGCGCTTCGTTGGGTAGTGGCCCAGCCATGGAGCGATGCCGATCGCATCAGTTTGGTCGGATTTTCGTTGGGCAGCGTCGCGGCTCCCGCGGTTCAGCGGGTTGCGATGGCGGAGCGTATCCGGATCGGCTGGACGGTCCTCGCGTATGGCGGTGCCCCGATCGACGCGCTCGTGAGAGGCGACACGCGCATCCGACCAGGCTGGGCTCGGCCGCTGCTTGCGTTGGGAGCCGAGCTCTTGCTGGCGCCGGTTGATCCGGCGCTGCATCTTCCTGCGCTTGCCGGCCGGTTTCTTGTACTGGGGAGCACAGACGACTCGATCGTCTCCGAGGAAGCAAGCCGGAGCCTGGAGGCGCTCACGCCAACGCCAAAAGTGACTATCCGCCTCCCGGGCGACCATGTCGGCACGGGCCCGGATCGCGAGGCATTTCTCGACGCGGCGCTGACGGTGGTTCGCTGCTGGCTGGTGGCGGAGGGTGCCGTCAATTCTCCGGATTTGACGCCAGCGGAGACTGTGAGTTCCTCGCGCGCCTGCAGATAGCGCCCGGCCTTGCGAAACTCGATAGCATCGGAGCCTGGCTCCACTTCGGTCACCGCGCCGCTCATGAGGACACGTCCCAGTCCGGTCCGCCGCGCGGCTCCAAGCCTTACTTCTTTCGCGCCAGCGGGTGATGCTCGGCGACGAGCCGCTGCAGGCGGTCGCCGAGCACATGCGTATAGATCTGCGTCGTGGCGATGTCGGCGTGGCCCAGCATCGCCTGCACGCTGCGCAGATCGGCGCCGTGGTCGAGCAGGTGCGTGGCGAAGGCGTGGCGCAGCACATGCGGCGACAGCCGCGCCGGGTCGATGCCGGCGGCGATCGCGAGCTCTTTGAGCAGCCCGCCGCACCAGCGCCGCGTCAGATGGCCCTCGGCGCTGCGCGAGGGGAACAGCCAGCGCGAGCTTTCGCCCTCGCCGAGGAAATGGCCGCGCCCGGCGAGATAAGCCGCCAGCGCCGCGCGCGCCGGCGCGCCCAGCGGCACGAGCCGCTCCTTGCCGCCCTTGCCGCGCACGAGCAGGAAGCGCTGGTCGCCGCGCGTCGCGGCCAAGGGCAGTCCGACCAGCTCGGAGACGCGCAAGCCGCTGCCGTAGAGCAGCTCGAGGAGGCACACCAGGCGCAAGCCCTCGGGCCCGGGCTTGGCGCGCGCCGCCTCGAGCAGCCGCGTCGCCTCGGCCTCGCTCACCAGCTTCGGCAGCGGACGGCCGAGACGCGGCGCGTCGAGCGCGGCTGTGGGATCGTCCTTGCGCACGCCTTCGAGCACGAGGAAGCGGTAGAACTGGCGCAGCGCCGAGAGGCGGCGCGCCGCCGTGCGCGGCGCGAGCTTCGCCTTCGCCAGCCGCGACAAATACTGCCGCAAATCCTCCGTCGCCGCCGCCTCGATCGCCTCGCTCGCCAGCGCGCGGGCAAAATCGGCGAGATCGCCGCGGTAGGCGGCCAGCGTCAGCGGCGCCGCGCCGCGCTCGGCGGCGAGCATCTCGAGAAACGCCTCGACATGGCGCGAGGGCGGCGGGGCGAGCGATGCTTTGCGGCCGGGCCGGACGCGGCGCGTCGCGCGCATCAGAGGCCGGCGGCGAGCGCCGCCTCGAGGGCGACCGCGCGCGCCTCGCTCTCGAGCCCGACTGCTTTGAGCCCGGCGACGGCGCGACTCAGCACGATCGGCTCGCCGCTCAGATGATCGCCGGCGCGGGCGAGAAGCAATGTCATCAGCACCGTCTCGCCGACACGCTTGCCGGTCGTCGCCTCTTGCTGGCGCGTCCACACCGCGAAGTCCGGCATCGCCGCGCCATGCGGCGCGCCGATCAGCGGCGCCCAATCGCCGGGAGTGACGGCGATGCCGAGCTCCGGCAGCAGCGACAGCATCAGCGCGCCCTGCGCCGCGTCGCGCTTGCTGACGGCGACAACCGCGTCCTGCAGCGCCGCATCGCCGCCGGGCGCCGCGACGCCGGTGGCGAGCCGCGTCAGCAGCCGCATCCCCGGCACCGCCGCGCCATCGACATGCGCGAGCCAGGCCTGCGCCGCCTCGGCGCGGCCCGCGGCATAGATCGCGCGCACCGCATCGGGCGCGAAGGAGGCAAGCTCGTCGCTGGGCGTCAGCTCGTGGAGGATCGGCGCCACCACCCGCGCCATGGTGATGAATTCGCCGCGCTTCTTGGCATCGGCGAGCAGCCTCGCCAGCACCGCGGCGCGGACGGAAGCAGCGGGATCGGTGCGCGCCACCCGATAGAGCAGGGCGCGCTCGCGCGGCGCGATCGGCGCCTTGCCTTGCTTGATCGCCGCGCCGAGCTCTTCCGGCTTGAACTCGACCTTGCCGTAGAGATCGGCGAGCGCCTGCGGCCTCAGCGCGCCCAGCGCTGCCGCGCGCTCGGCGGCGGCCAGCCGCTGCAGCGGCGGCACCGCCTCGTTCGCCGCCCAGGCGCGCAGGCTCAGGAGATCGGCGCTCGCCACCGCATCCGCCGGCAGCGGCAGCTTCGCCGCGGCGAGCAGCTTGATCAGCATCGAGTGCGCGTCCGGCAGCTTGTCGAGCTTGGCGGGATGGCCGCCCAGCGCCGTGACGAGCGTGTCGAAGGCGGGATCGGGCGGCGCCTGCTGCTCGCGCAACAGGCCGAGGCCGAGCGAGGCTTTCGCCTGATCGCCGGCGAGCGCCTGGCAGGCGATGAGCGCGCGGTCCCACCACACGCCCTGGTGACGCCCGATGCCGGTCTGCACGTCGCGGCAGGCGCCTTCCGTGTCGTCCTTGGCGAAGCGCAGCTCGACGCGGTCGCGATCGAGATCCTCGCTGCTCATCGTCGTCGGCAGCGCGTCGATCAGCGCGAGCGCGTCGTCGGCGTCGCCCAGCGCCACGAGCCGGCCGACGCGCAGCGTCGCCAGGCTCGGCGCGTCCGGCGCATCGGCACCTTGCGGCGCGATGGCGTTGCTGAGCAGCAGCCGGCGCGACAGATCCTGCAGCACGGGCGAGCCGGTCGGCGCCAGCCGCGGCAGCGCTGCCGCGACCAGCGCGCGCGGCGTGCCCTGCCACATCGTCTGCGGCAGGGGATGCGCGGCCTCGCCGAGGACGCCGATCCAGCCGGCATCGACCGGCGCGAGCGTCGTCGCGGTGACCGCCACGTCGGGGGGCGGCAGCGACGTCGCGTCGTCGGTGGGCGCGATGGGCGGCGCCGGCGCGGGGACCGCAGGTGTCTGCGCGGTCGGCGGCGCGAGCGGTTCCGGTGCAGCAGGCGCCGGCGCGGCCGGCGCCTGCGCGATCAGCGGGACGGGAGAGCCGACTTGCGCGCGGGTCGGCGGAGCCGACGCCAGGAGCAGCAACGCCGCCAGCGCGGCGGCTAGGCCCTGGCGCGGCTCATTTCTGGAACCGCGCATCGGGGATGACCCGCTCGACGCGGGCCGAAGGCGCAGGAATGTCCCAGACCATCAGGAAGGCGGCGCCGCCGATCGAGAGCACGACCAGCAGTGCGACAGCACCCAGAGCGATCTTCAGCATCTTATTCCGTTGTTCCCGTAAGGTTCGGCGACGCGGCAGCAGGCGCCGGTCGATTGGCGATCCATCTACACGATATGGTAAGGTGAGTTCATGGCTTATTTTGGACAGTGTATCGGCGCGCCATGAGGGTTTCAACGACGGGGCGGCGACCGGGCGCTGGATGGGAATGACGGCGGCGCCCCCTTTCCGGGTAGCGAAGACGGTCGCGCTGGTCGGCCTGATGGGAGCCGGCAAGTCCAGCATCGGCCGGCGATTGGCGCAGCGTCTGGGGCTGCCCTTCATCGATGCCGACAGCGAGATCGAAGCCGCGGCCGACGCCACCATCGAGGAGATCTTCCAGCGCCACGGCGAGGCCGCCTTCCGCAACGGCGAGCGCCGCGTCATCGCCCGCATCCTCGACGGCCCCGTCCATGTACTGGCGACGGGCGGCGGCGCTTTCATGGATGCGTCGACGCGGGCGGTCATCGGCGCGCGCGCCATCTCGGTGTGGCTGCGCGCCGACATCGAGCTCATGCTGGCGCGGGTGGGACGGCGCAACAATCGGCCGCTGCTCAAGGGCGGCGACCCGCGCGCCGTGCTCGAGCAACTCATCGCGCAGCGCTACCCGATCTACGCCCAGGCCGACATCACCATCGACAGCGTCGACGGCCCGCCCGAGGCGACGCTGGAGCGTGTGATGGCGGCGCTGGCCGCGCAGCTCGGCGCCGCGAGCGAGCGGCA
>DASWFH010000028.1:0-1574 GCA_036394355.1 Allostellaceae bacterium
GCCATCATCAATCGCTTCGGCTTCAACAACGTCGGCGTCGACGCCTTCATCGCCAACCTGCGCCGCGCGCGCTGGAACGGCGTGCTCGGCATCAACATCGGCAAGAACGCCGATACGCCGGCCGAGCGCGCGATCGACGACTACGCGCTGTGCTTCGAGCGCGTTTATCCGCATGGCGCGTACGTCACCATCAACATCTCGTCGCCCAACACCAAGGGCCTGCGCACGCTCCAGGAAGCGCAGCAGCTCGATGCCCTCCTCGGCCGCCTCACCGCTTTGCGCTCGCAGCTTGCCGAACGCCATGGGCGCAAGGTCCCCCTGGTGGTGAAGGTGGCGCCGGATCTCTCGAGCGCCGAAATCCAGGCGATCGCCGACAGCGTGCGGCGCCACGGCATTGAAGGCGTAATCGCCACCAACACTTCGCTCTCCCGCCAGGGCGTCGAAGGGCTGCGCCATGCCAACGAGGCCGGCGGCTTGTCCGGCGCGCCGATCCGGGAGACGGCGACGCGCGTGCTGCGCGAGTTCGCGACCGCATTGCGGGGCGAGGTGACGCTCATCGGCGCCGGCGGCATCATGAGCGGCGCCGACGCCGCCGAGAAATTCCGCGCCGGCGCGGCGCTGGTGCAGCTCTACACCGGGCTCATCTACCGCGGCCCCGACCTCGTCCCCGAATGCGCATCGGCGTTCCGCGCGAAATAAAAGACGGCGAGTTCCGTGTCGCGCTCACCCCGGCGGCCGTCTCGCAGTTAGCCAACGTGGTGGTCGAGGCCGGCGCCGGCGCCGGCGTGGGTTTTAGCGATGCCGAGTACATCAAGGCCGGCGCCACGCTCGGCGATGCCTGGCACTGCCAGCTCGTGGTCAAGGTAAAGGAATTGCAGCCGCCCGAGTACCGGAAGCCGCGGCGGGGGCAAACCATCTTCGGCTTCCAGCACTTCGCGCCCGAGCCGCCACTGCTGGACGCCGCGCTGGCGAGCGGCGCCACATTTATCGCCTTCGAAACTGTCGGCCAGGCTACCGGACTGCCCATCCTGTCTCCGATGTCCGCGATCGCCGGACGCCTCGCGGTGCAGGTCGGCGCGTGGTGCCTGCAGAAGCAGAACGGCGGCAGCGGCGTGCTGCTCCCGGGGCTCGACGGAGTACCGCCCGGCAAAGTGGTCATCCTCGGCGCCGGCAACGTGGGCGCCAATGCCCTCGCCACTGCCTATGGCATCGGCGCCTGGGCGAGCGTCTTCGCCAAATCCGAGCGCCGCTTCGCAGCCCTCAAGGACAGGTACCCCGACGTGGCGTACCGAGCGGGGTTCGACCCTCAAGCGATCACCGACGCCGATCTCGTCATCGGCGGCGTGCTCACGCCGGGCGAGCTTTCACCCAAGCTCATCACCCGCAAGATGCTGGCGGCCATGCGCCCAGGCTCGGCCCTGGTCGATGTCGGTATAGACCAGGGCGGCATTGCGGAGACATCGCGGCCGACATCGCACAGCGCGCCGATCTACATCGAAGAAGGCGTGGTGCACTACTGCGTGCCGAATATGCCGGCGGCGTGCGCGCGTACCGCGAGCCTAGCGCTGGAGCGA
>DASWFH010000029.1:0-3985 GCA_036394355.1 Allostellaceae bacterium
GGCGACGGCTTCGTGCAGAACGGCGGCTACACGCTGCTGTGGAGCGGCTGGCAGGGCGACGTCGCGCTCCGGCCGAACCACGCCAACGAGACGGTCCAGGTGCCGGTGGCGAAGAATCCGGACGGCTCGCCGGTCACCGGCGGCGTCGTTCCGGTGCCGAGCAACGCCTGGGCCTGGGCCGACTGTAGCGTCGTGCCCTTCCCCGGCACGCCCGACCCGACCAAGATCTGCCTCAAGGACGGCTTCGACCCGAGCTTCCTTTATCAGATCGTCTACACCGCGAAGGATCCGCTGGTGCTCGGCGTCGGTCTCGCCGCGACGCGCGATGTCGTGTCCTTCTTCCGCCATGCGACGCAGGATGACGCGGGCACCGCCAACCCCGTCGCCAACCACCTTTCCTATGTCATTGGCCACGGCACGTCGCAGTCGGGCAATCTGCTCAAGACGATGATCCATCTCGGCTTCAATGAGGATGAACAGGGACGCATCGTCTTCCAGGGCGCCAACCCCTATATCGCGGCTCGCCAGACGCCGACCAATTTCCGCTTCGCGCTGCCGGGAGGGGCCGCGACGCTGTTCGAGCCGGGCAGCGAGCCGGTGCTGTGGTGGCAGGACTGGCCGGACAAGGTCCGCGGCCGCGCCCGCGCCGGCATGCTCGATCGCTGCCGCGACACCGACACCTGCCCCAAGATCGTCGAGACCTTCGGCGCGACCGAGTTCTGGGATCTGCGCATGTCGCCCGGCCTGGTCGGGACGGACGCCAAGCACGACATTCCGCTGCCGCACAATGTCCGGCGCTTTTACTTCCCGGGCACCACGCATGGCGGCGGCGCGGGAGGCTTCCCTACCGCCACCACGCCGCCGAGCGCGTGCACGCTTCAATCCAATCCCAATCCGGAAATCGACACCCAGCGGGCCCTCTTCGTCGCGTTGACGGACTGGGTGGTCGAGGGAAAGAGGCCGCCGCACAGCCGCTACCCGCGGCTCGACGAGGGCCTGCTCGTGCGTCCGACCAAGGCCGCCATGGGTTTTCCGACGGTGCCGGGCCTGCCCTTCAGCGATAATTTCGAGAACCCGGTGCTCGACTACGATCTCGGCCCCAAGTTCATCTACAACGACATGTCCGGCATCATCAGCAATGAGCCACCGACCGTCCAGCAGGTGATCACCACGCTGGTGCCGCGCGTCAACGCAGATGGC
The DNA here is from genome assembly GCA_036394355.1 of Allostellaceae bacterium. GTDB lineage: Bacteria > Pseudomonadota > Alphaproteobacteria > ATCC43930 > CGMCC-115725 > DAHUYF01. The sequence continues at coordinate 1,201 of DASWFH010000029.1, forward strand.
AACGAGATCGGCGGCGTTCCCTCCGTCCAGCACCAGGCGCCGCTCGGCACCTATCTCGGCTGGAACGTCATGGCCGCGGGATTCTTCAAGGGCCAGATCTGCGCCTTCACCGGCGGCTTCGTGCCCTTCGCCAAGAGTGCCGTCGACCGGGTTGCGTCGCACGACCCGCGCCCCTCGCTCGAGGAACGCTACGGCACGCAAGACGGCTACAACTGCGCGGTGAGGCTCGCGGCAAAGGGCGCCGTTGCGCAACGCATGCTGCTCCAAGCCGACGCGGATCGCCTCATCCCCCAGGCTGCGGCCAGCAACGTGCTGCCCACGACGGGCAGCGCGAGCGACAACCGGACCGCGGCGCTGCTCTGCTCGCTCGAGCGTCTCTCGGACCAGCATGGTGACCACGACAGCGACGATGGAGACGAGGACTAGGAGAGGGCGTAGCGCGCGACGGCAGCACGCACGCCGCCGCCCTGTCCGCGGTCTCTGCCAACCAAGTGCCGGCGCCGGAATATCGGCGCTAGGGGCAGCGTTCCACAGAGGGTGCGCATCACTGGGCGCGCGCCCTCTCGCTTGTCCGGGCGAGCGAGCGTGGTTTCGCTCCGCCGGGGGCTTCGCTATCATCAGGCGCCCGCTCGTCCGGGTCGCACTCCTGGGCAGGACGCATCGCCCGCTTCATGACGCGCGCCACGCCGCCGCTCTCCCTCACCCGCGAGGCCATTCTCGGCGATTCCTTGCGCGCCCTCGTCCAGGCGATGGATCCCGAGGCGCGGTGCCTGAGCCCGGAGGAGCACAAGGCGTCGATCCAGGCGGCGCTCGACGAGCGCCCGGAGCGCGGCGATGTCTGGCTCTTCGGCTACGGCTCACTGATCTGGAACCCGCTCATCCACTATGTCGAGAAGCGGGTCGGCACCGTGCACGGCTACCATCGCTGCTTCTGCCTATGGACGCATATCGGGCGAGGGACCAAGGCGAAGCCGGGGTTGATGCTCGGGCTGGAGCGCGGCGGCGCCTGCCGCGGCATCGCCTTCCGCATCGCCGAATCGCTCGCGGCGGAGGAACTCGAGGTGGTGTGGCGGCGCGAGATGCTCACCGGCGCCTATGCGCCGCGCTGGGTCACGGTGGTGACCAAGGGCGGCCCGGTCCAAGCCATCGCCTTCCTCATCAACCGCGAGCACGCCCGCTATGCCGGGAAGCTGCCGGAAGACCGCATCATCGCCTCGATCGCCGAGGCGCATGGCCCGCTCGGCGCCTGCGCCAGCTATCTCTCCAACACCGTCGCCCACCTCGAGGAGCTGGGCATCCACGACCGCCGCCTCGAGCGGCTGTGTGACCGGGTGACGGCGAAACTGGCCGAAAGCGGCCGAACGCCGCAATAGGCTCTTCGCCGTTTACGCTGGCATAGGGACTGCGATATCGCTAAGCACAGGGTTGAAGGGGTGCCGCTAGGCCCACCCTTTGGGAGAAGTGGCTCGATGACCGAGAACCCGTCTCGCCCCGCCGCGCCGCGGCGTGTCAGCATCCTCGGCTCGACTGGCTCGGTGGGCTGCAACACCGTCGAGCTGGTGGCGGCGGACCCTGACGCCTATCTCGTCGAGGCGCTGGCGGCGCAGCGCAATGTCGAGAAGCTGGCCGGGCAGGCGCGCCAGCTGCGGGCCAAGCTCGCCGTCGTCGCCGACCCAAGCAAATACCACGCGCTCAAGGCGCTGCTCCAGGGCAGCGGCATCGAAGTCGCCGCCGGTCCCGAGGCGGTGAGCGAGGCCGCCGCGCGGCCCGCCGACTGGATCATGGCGGCGATCGTCGGCGCCGCCGGGCTGGCGCCGACCCTGGCGGCGGTGCGGCAGGGCGCGCTGGTGGCGCTCGCCAACAAGGAGGTGCTGGTCTGCGGCGGCGCGCTGGTCACGGCGGAGGCGCAGCGCCACGGCGCGCGGCTGCTGCCGGTCGACAGCGAGCACAACGCCATCTTCCAGGTGTTCGACTTCGACCAGGCGCATGCCGTCGAGTGCATCGTGCTGACGGCGAGCGGTGGCCCGTTCCGCGAGCGGCCGCTGGCGGCGATGGCGGCGGTGACGCCGGCCGAGGCGGTCAAGCATCCCAACTGGACCATGGGCGCCAAGATCTCTGTCGATTCTGCGACGATGATGAACAAGGGCCTCGAGGTGATCGAGGCGCATCATCTCTTCGCCCTCGAGAGCGAGCGCATCGATGTCGTCGTGCATCCGCAATCCGTGGTGCACGGCCTCGTCTATTACAAGGACGGCTCCGTGCTGGCGCAGCTGGGCTCGCCCGACATGCGCACGCCCATCGCCAACGCGCTGGGCTGGCCGCGCCGCATCGCCGCGCCCAGCCCGCGCCTCGACTTGGCGCAGCTCGGCCGGCTCACCTTCGAGCCGCCCGATCCGCTGCGCTTCCCGGCGCTGCGCCTGGCGCGCTTGGCGCTCACCAGCGGCGGCGGCGCGCCCACCGTGCTCAACGCCGCCAACGAGGTCGCGGTGGCGGCCTTCCTCGACGGCCGCATCGGCTTCCTCGACATCGCCGCCATCGTCGGCGCGACGCTCGATGCGCTGCCCGATCGCCGCATCGACAGCCTCGACGATGTCTACGACACCGATCGCGCGGCGCGCGACGTCGCCTCCCGCCTCGTCGGCAACGGCGCCCGTCGCGTCGCGGGCGGGTGACATTCCCGCCATCGCCGACAAACCCGCGCTCGTCACCGGCGCCTCCGGCTTCGTCGGCTCGGCGGTGGCGCGAGCGCTGCTGGCGGCGGGCCGCAAGGTGCGAGTGCTGCTGC
>DASWFH010000030.1:0-3758 GCA_036394355.1 Allostellaceae bacterium
GCATTGCTCGGCTCGGTCTATCTGCTGCTCTCGATGCTGTGGGGCGGACATTTCCACATCGGCTACGTATGGGCGTTGCCCGAAGGCGGCTATGAATTCGGCGTGTTCTGGGCCGTCATGGTGGCGGTGTTCGCGCTGATCGGCGGCGGACCGCACTCGGTCGACCGCGCCCTACGGGAAAGCAGTTTTCAAAACCGCTGGGCGCGCCTGCTGTTCGCCTAGTGATGGCAAAGCTCAACATCAACGGGCGCGACCACGAAGTCGACGCGCCGGCGGACATGCCGCTTCTCTGGGTGCTGCGCGACTTGCTTGGATTGACCGGCACCAAGTTCGGCTGCGGCGCGGCGCTGTGCGGCGCGTGTACCGTTCACGTCAACGGCCGGCCGACGCGCTCCTGCGTGAGGCCGATCGGCTCGCTCCAGGGCATGGCGATCATCACCGTCGAGGCGATCGGCGAAACGCCGATCGGCCAGCGGGTGCAGCGCGCCTGGCTCGAGACCGACGTCGTGCAGTGCGGCTACTGCCAGTCAGGGCAGATCATGTCCGCTTGCGCATTGCTCGCGCAAAAGCGCGCCCCGAGCGACGCCGAGATCGACAGCGCGATGTCCGGCAATATCTGCCGCTGCGGCACCTACGGGCGCATCCGCGCGGCGATCAAGGCGGCTTCAAGCTGAACCCGTCGCGCCGCAGCTTTCTCAAGGCGGGTGCTGCGCTCGGCGGCGGCCTGGTGCTCGAGTTTTCCCTGCACGCCAGTGCCGCAGCCGCGGATTCGCCGGGGTTTGAACCGAATGCCTTCATCCGGATCGACCGCGGCGGCAGCGTGACGCTGGTGATGCATCGGGTTGAAATGGGGCAGGGCACCTATACGGCGATGCCGCAACTGCTCGCCGAGGAGCTTGAAGTGCCGCTCGACCAAGTGCGCTTGGAGCACGCGCCCGCCGACGCGAAAAGGTATGGCAATCCTCTTGTCGGCGGCATCCAGATGACCGGCGGCTCCACGGCGATCCGCTCGTCGTGGCAGCCGCTGCGCGAGGCGGGTGCTGCGGCGCGCACCATGCTCGTGCAGGCAGCAGCGCGCCAATGGAAAGTGGATGAGAGAGAGCTCGTGGCCCGCGACGCGCGGGTCTGGCAGCGCTCGAAGGACAGGAGCTTCGGGTACGGCGAGCTGGTCGATCTCGCGGCCGCGCTGCCGGTCCCGGAGAAGGTGCAGCTCAAGGACCCGGCCGAGCATCGCCTGATCGGCAAGCCGATCAGGCGGCTCGATGCGCCGGGCAAGGTGAATGGCGGCGCGATCTTCGGCATCGACGTCAAGCGTCTGGACATGAAGATCGCCACCGTCGCCGCGAGCCCGGTGTTCGGCGGTACGCTCGCTGGCGTCGACGAGGCGGCCGCGATGAAGCTGCCCGGCGTTCGGCAGATCGTGAAGCTGGAGAACGCCGTGGCGGTAGTCGCCGACCACATGTGGGCGGCCAAGAAGGGACTCGCGGCCGCCGCGCCGCGCTGGAACGACGGGCCCAATGCGAGCCTCGACATGCGCGCCATCGTGGCGCAGCTCGAGCGGGAGTCGGCAAAGCCCGGCGCGGTCGCGCGCAGCGAAGGCGGCGCGCAGGAGCGCCTCGCCGGCGCGAAGCGCATCGAGGCGATCTACCAGGCGCCTTTCCTTGCGCATGCCACCCTCGAGCCGCCCAACTGCACGGTGGAGGTCAGGCCCGGCCAGGTGGACGTGTGGGTCGGAACGCAGGTGCCGGATTTCGCGCAAGCGGTGGCGGCGCGCGCTGCGTCCGTGCCCACGGCCGGCGTGCGCATCCATAACCATCTCATCGGCGGCGGTTTCGGGCGCCGCCTGGAGGTGGACTTCATCGAGCAGGCCGTGCTCATCGGCCGGCAGGTCCGCGGCCCGGTCAAGGTCATCTGGTCGCGCGAGGAAGACATTCAGCACGACATGTACCGGCCCTATTACTACGACCGGATCGCCGCGGCGCTCGACGCCTCCGGCATGCCGATCGCGTGGACTCACCGTGTTGCGGGTTCCTCGATCATCGCCCGCATGCTGCCGCCGCTCTTTCGCAATGGCCTGGATAGGGACGCGGTCGAGGGCGCCATCGATGCGCCCTATGCGCTGCCCGCCGTGCACGTCGAATACGTGCGGGTGGAGCCGCCCGGCGTTCCCACCGCCTTCTGGCGCGGCGTCGGCCCCACGCACAACGGCTTCGTCGTCGAAGGATTCATCGACGAGCTTGCCGCTGCCGCAGGGCGCGACCCGCTGGAATACCGCCGCGCGCTCATCAAGGAGCCGCGCGCCCGGACCGTCCTCGATCTCGCGGCGCAGCGCGCGGGCTGGGGCAAGCGACTGCCGCGCGGCGAGGGGCGAGGCATCGCGCTCATGCATGCCTTCGGCAGCTATGTCGCCCAGGTCGCGCATGTCGCGGTCGGCGCCGATGGCGAGGTGCGGGTTCGCCACGTCGCCTGCGCCGTCGACTGCGGCACTCCGGTGAATCCGAGCAGCATCGCCGCGCAGATGGAAGGCGGCATCGTGTTCGGTCTCACGGCGGCGCTGTGGGGCCAGGTGACGATCGCCGGCGGCCGGGTGCAGCAAGGCAACTTCGGCTTCCACGACTACCGGCTGATGCGCATGAACGAGGCGCCGCGCATCGAAGTGGACATCGTGCCGAGCTCCGCGCCGCCCGGCGGCGTCGGCGAGCCGGGAACCTCGGTCGCGATCCCGGCGCTCGTCAACGCCGTCCATGCAGCGACCGGGCGGCGCCTGCGCACGTTGCCGATCGGAGATCAGCTGCGCAAGCGGTGAGCTGGCCGCGTCGTCTGACACGTAGTCCACCGGAGATGACACGCCGCCGGCGCCGCGCCGCGTGAGGCTGCGATAACCGTGATGCGCCAGCTTCTCTATGCGGCCAGCATATTCGCCACGCTGGCACTCTCGCGCGCGATCGCCGAGTCGCCGCCTTCGGTCTTCGCCACCGCCCGGCCTGCGATGGCGACGGTAGGGGAGATGAAGTGAGGGCAACTCAGCCCGCAGAGAACGAATGGACCGACTATGAGCCCATCGAGTCCGCTACGGCGCGCGAACCCGGCGAAGAGCCGGCGGCCGACGCCGAAAAGACGCGCGAAAGCTATCAGCGAACGATCACGTGCTCGCAGTTATCCGGCACGATTCACCTCGAGCACCGCGGCGCTGGCGGCATTCCGGCTGCATCCCGATCGATTCGATGCCGTGCTCACCGACGAGCGCATGCCCGGAATGTCGGGGGCGACGCTGATCCGGGAAGTGCGCTTACAATGCCGGCGCGGACGAGGTGCTGAAAAAACCGCTGTCCCCGCGCGAGCTGGCGACCAGCCTGGCGCGCGTGCTGCACGCGTAACCGTTGTCATGCAATTGGTCTGCTCCGACATCCAGGCGCTGTGAGCGCAGGCAACACTGACCGATGCCATTCGATCCCGAATACGGCCTGATCGCGGTCTTTTGCGTGATCCTGGTGCAGCAGGCCGGAGCGCCGATCCCGGTGCTGCCGGTCACCCTGTACGCCGGGGCGCAATCCATGGTGGATCCGTTCTACGGCGTCTTCGCCCTGGCCTTGGCGGTCATTGCCTCGACGATCGCGAATCTGCCGTGGTTCCTCGCCGGGCGGCGCTACGGTTACCGCGTGCTCAGCCTCCTTTGCCGCATCTCCCTGTCGCCCGACCGGTGCGTGCGGCAAACCGAAGACGTATTCGAGCGCCATGGCGTTGCGACGCTGCTGATC
>DASWFH010000031.1:0-3633 GCA_036394355.1 Allostellaceae bacterium
GATGCGCGTGTGGCGCTCCTCGATGATGACGTCGCGCTCGGGCAGCACCACCGCATCGTTGAGCACCAGCCCGGTCATGCGCTCGGATTCGAGCTTCATCACCAGCTCGAGACGGTCCGCCGCGACGCTCTGGAAGAAGGCCGTATAGTCGGCAGTCGTGAAGGCGTTCTCGCGCCCGCCATTCTGCGCGATGATCCGCGAGAACACACCGGGCGGCGTCTCCTTCGTGCCCTTGAACATAAGATGCTCGAGGAAATGCGCGATCCCGGTCTTGCCGCGCGGCTCGTCGGCGGATCCGACCTTGTACCACACCATCTGCGTCACGATCGGCGCGCGATGGTTCTCGATCACCACGACCTCGAGGCCGTTGGCGAGCGTGAAGCTCTTGGCATCGAACTGCCGGTCCTCCTGCGCCCGTGCTGCCAGCGGCACGGCCAGGATCAGCACGGCAAGAAGCCTCGACAATATCGCTCGCGTCACCCTCTCCTCCCGGCAATTTGCCCTGCAGCGCGATGCCCGCCGTTTTGGCGTGCGCAAGGCAGTGAACGATGCGGCTGCGCCGGCGGCGATCAGCCGACCTTCGGCTCGCCCTTGCGCTCGATCGTCGGCGGCCCCAGCAGCTCCGGCTGCGCTGCGGGCGCCGCCGCCGGCGCCGTGCCCGACGCGGCAGCGGGCGCAGCGGCCGCTGCGGGTGGCGCACCTGCTGCCGGCGCGACCGCGGCGCCCGCTTGCGGGGTTGCGGCAGGGGCCTTGAGACGCTGCGCCTCCCGCTGCGGATCGATCACCGTATCGGTGGGTCCAAGCCGCTTCTCCGGCGTGCGCCAGAACAGCAGCTTGTCGGCGAAGCTCTCGTCGACCGGGGCAGCCGACTGCATCGCCTCGCGGTTCACGGTGTCGCGGATGTCGCGCGGCACCGTCGTGGCGCCCGCCTGGCGCAGCAACTGGTTCTCACCGGCACTGCGCTTGTCCGCGTCCGGCAGCGTCGCCTGCTGCTCGCTGGCGCGGAAGATGGTCTGCCGCGCCTGCTCGGTCGGCGACACCTCCTGGGTCGGCGCCGCACCCGGGCGCGGCGGGCGCAGCGAGAAGTCGGGCGGCAGCGCTAGCGGCGCGCTGCGCACGACCGCGAATTCGTCGGGCACCACCTTCTCCATGCCGAGCGCGCGCTTCAGGTCGGTGCAGCCGCCCAGCGCCAGCGGCGCGAGCATCAGCGCGCAAACGGCAAATCCGAAGAAACGCTTTGACAAGGGCCTGTCTCCGTCGTGCCTAATTAGGCGCTTCGCGCCGGCCAAGCAAGCTGTCTATAACCATAAGCCCGACGCCGATGCAAATCGCCGCATCCGCCAGGTTGAAGGCGAACCAGTGCCATCCGCCGAGGTGGAAATCGAGGAAATCGACCACGGCGCCGTGCCACAGCCGGTCGCCGCGCCACAGCCGGTCGACGACATTGCCGATGGCGCCGCCGATGACGAGGCCGATGGCAACCGCGATCAGCGGCTCCTCGGCGCGGCGCAGCCACACCACGAGCCCGCTGACGATGGCCGCCGCGATCACCGTGAAGATCAGGGCGTTGAGCGTGGCGTCGTTGTTGAAGAGCCCGAAGCTCATGCCGCGGTTCCAGGTGAGCACGAGATTGAAGAACCCGGTCACCGGCACCACGCGCTCGATCGGCTGGCGCTCGGCGAAAAGCCCGAGCACCCACGCCTTGCTGAGCTGATCGGCGATAGCGACGAGCGCCGCCACCGCGAGGCCGCGGCGCAGCATCATGCGCGCCGCGCCGGCAGCGGCTGACCGCCCAGCGCGTCGACCGCGTCGGCGCAGCGCTGGCACAGATCGGGATGCGCGGCGACCGTGCCGACCTCGGGCAGCACGCGCCAGCAGCGCTGGCATTTGTCGCCGGGCGCCAGCCCGACGATGACGGCGACACCGGCGACATCGGGCAGCGTGAAGGCGCCATCGGGCGGCGCCGCTGATGTCAGCGCGCCTGCCGAGGTGATGCAGATCTCGGCGAGGTCGAGCCCTTTCAGCGCCTCGACATAGTCCTGATCAGCATGTACGGCGACCGCCGCTTGCAGGCTCGAGCCGATGCGCTTCTGCGCGCGCTCGAGCTCGATCGCGCCGGTGACGACGCGGCGCAGGTCGCGCACGCGCGCCCATCGCTCGCCGAGCGCGTCATTGCGCCATGCCGCCGGGACGTTGGGATATGTCTCGAAATGCACACTCGTCTCCGGCGCGTCACCGTGGCGCGCGAGCCATGCTTCCTCGGCGGTGAAGCACAAGACGGGCGCAAGCCAGCGCGTCAGGTTGTCGAAGGTGTGGTCGAGCACGGTGCGCGCGGCACGCCGCCGCCGCGCATGCGGCGGATCGCAATAGAGCGCGTCCTTGCGCGTATCGAAATAGAAGGCGGAGAGATCGACCGCGCAGAAATTATGCAGCGCGGTGAACATGGCGTGGAAATCGCACGCCTCGGCGGAGCGGCGCACCAGCTGGTCGAGCTCGGCCAAGCGGTGCAGCACCCAGCGCTCGAGCTCCGGCATGGCCGCGGGCGCAAGCCGCTCGCTCTCGCTGAAGCCGGCGAGACTGCCCAAGAGATAGCGCAACGTGTTGCGCAGCCGGCGATAGGCCTCGGCCTGGTATTTGAGGATCTCGGGACCGATGCGCTGGTCCTCCGTGTAGTCGGTCGAGACCACCCAGAGCCGCAGGATGTCGGCGCCGCTCTGCGCCACCACCTCCTGCGGCGAAGTGACGTTGCCCAGCGACTTCGACATCTTGCGGCCCTGCTCGTCGAGGGTGAAGCCGTGCGTCAGCACCGCCTCGTAGGGCGCGCGGCCGCGCGTGCCGCAGGCTTCGAGCAGCGAGGAATGGAACCAGCCGCGATGCTGGTCGGAACCCTCGAGATAGAGCGAGGCCGGCCATTCGAGGTCGGGCCGCTTCTCGAGCACGAAGGCATGCGTCGAGCCGGAATCGAACCAGACATCGAGGATGTCTGTCACCTGCTCGTACTCGGCCGGGTCGCGATTGCCGAGGAAGACCTTGGGATCGGTCGTGTACCACGCGTCCGCGCCCTCGCGCTCGAAGGCCTCGGCGATGCGGTCGACGACGCGCTGGTCGCGCAGCGGCTCGCCGGTGCGCCTGTCGACGAAGACGGCGATCGGCACGCCCCAGGCGCGCTGGCGCGACACGTTCCAGTCGGGACGCGTCTCGATCATCGAGCGCAGCCGGTTCTCGCCCTGCGGCGGGATCCAGCGCGTCGCGGCAATAGCGGCGAGCGCCTTCTGCCGCAGCTGGTTCTGCGCCATGCTGATGAACCACTGCGGCGTGTTGCGGAAGATGAGCGGCGCCTTGGAGCGCCAGGAATGCGGATAGCTGTGCCGGATGCGGCCGAACGCCAGAAGCTTGCCCACCTTGTCGAGGGCGTCGCTGACCGCGCGGTTGGCATCGCCCTTCATGCCCTCCGACGTGTAGACGCGCTTTCCGGCGAACAGCGGCACGTGGCCGTAGTAGCTGCCGTCCTCGGTCACGGTGTCGGGCACTTCCACGCCATTGGCGACACCCAGCTCGTAGTCGTCGGCGCCGTGGCCCGGCGCGATATGCACGAAGCCGGTGCCGGCATCGGCGGTGACGAACGCGCCGGGC
>DASWFH010000032.1:0-7679 GCA_036394355.1 Allostellaceae bacterium
CCGGGTTCCTGCAGCGCATCGGCCAGCAATTCCATTGGGAGAATGACGGCTACGGCAGCTTCGACGATTTCCTCGCGGCGCTCAATTCGCGCAAGCGCAAGCAGATCCGCCGCGAGCGGCGCGACGCGCTCGCCGGCGGCATCGCGATCGAGACGCTCACCGGCGGCGCCATCGAGCCGCGCCATTGGGACGCGTTCTATCGCTTCTACCACTCGACCTCGGACCGCAAATGGGGCGACGCGTATCTGACGCGCGCTTTCTTCGATCTCATCGGCCAGCGCATGCCCGAGCGCATCGTGCTGGTGATGGCGAAGAAAGGCGGGCGCTACGTCGCCGGCGCCCTCAACCTGCTCGGGCGCGACACGCTCTATGGCCGCAACTGGGGCTGCGCCGGCGATTTCCCCTTCCTCCATTTCGAGGCGTGCTATTACCGCGCGATCGATTTCGCCATCGCCCACGGGCTAAGGCGCGTCGAGGCCGGGGCGCAAGGCCCGCACAAGATCCAGCGCGGCTATCTGCCGGTGCCGACCTACAGCGCCCATTGGATCCGCGACCCCGGCTTCGCCCGCGCCGTGGCCGATTTTGTGACGCGCGAGCGCGCCGTCCTCGAAAGCGAGATGGAGCAGCTCGAGCAGGAGCTGTCGCCCTTCAAGCGCGAGGCCGAGTGACGCCGCGAAGGCCCTGTCACGCAAGCGCAGGGCCGCGGCCAAATCCTGTGGACGCCCCGACCCGCGGCGGCTTATCCTGAAAAAAACCCAACAAACACGCTAAACGCGCCCGAGCACATCGGTGCGGCTGGCCGCGTCGATGTGCCGTCCGCCTCACGCCACAGGGAGGTATGCGACATGGCGACATGGAAACCCGACCCGACCTTCTATCCTTCGGCCCGCATGGCGATGCAGGCCGCGCCGGAGAAGCTCGCCTATGTGGCCATGCTCAATGTCGAGCAGAAGCCGCGTCCCGACGCGCTCGCCGTCGTCGATCTCGACCCGGCGTCGCCGAGCTATGCGCGCATCGTCGGCCGCGTCGACATGCCCAAGGCCGGCGACGAGCTCCACCATTTCGGCTGGAATGCCTGCAGCTCCGCGCTCTGCCCCTACGCGCCTCATCCGCATATCGAGCGGCGCTACCTGATCGTGCCGGGACTGCGCTCCTCGCGCATCCATGTCATCGACACCAAGCCGGATCCGCGCAAGCCGTCGATCGTCAAGGTGATCGAGCCCGAGGAAGTGGCGATGCGCGCCGGATACTCGCGGCCGCACACGCTGCATTGCGGCCCCGAGGGCATCTATGTGAGCGCGCTCGGCGCGCCCAACGGCGACGGTCCCGGCGGCATCTTCATGATGGACCACGAGAGCTTCGACGTGCTCGGTCGCTGGGAAGTCGAGCGCGGACCGCAATACCTGGCCTACGATCTCTGGTGGCATCTCGGCTACGACACACTGATCACCAGCGAGTGGGGCACGCCCAACATGATCGAGAACGGCATCGTGCCCGAGCTGCTGCTCGGCGGCAAATACGGCCACAAGCTGCATTTCTGGGACTTGCGCCGCCGCCGTCACACGCAGGAGCTCGATCTCGGCGCGGAGCAGCAGATGGTGCTGGAGCTGCGGCCGGCGCACGACCCGACCAAGGCCTACGGCTTCGTCGGCGTCGTCGTCAGCCTGAAGGACCTCTCGGCCTCGATCTGGCTGTGGCATCGCGACCGCGACAACTGGGCGATCCGCAAAGTCATCGAGATTCCCGCCGAGCCGGCCGAGGCCAATCAGCTGCCGCCACTGCTGCAAGGCTTCAAGGCCGTGCCGCCGCTCGTCTCCGACATCGCCCTCTCGCTCGACGACCGCTTCCTCTACGTGTCGTGCTGGGGCACCGGCGAGATGCGGCAATACGACGTCTCCGATCCGTTCAACCCGAAGCTCGTCGGCTCGGTGCGGCTCGGCGGCATCGTCGCGCGCGCCAAGCATCCTGCGGCCAAGGCGCCGCTCAATGGCGGCCCGCAGATGGTCGAGGTGAGCCGCGATGGGCGCCGCGTCTATTTCACCAACTCGCTCTACCGCGCCTGGGACGAGCAGTTCTATCCCGACGGCATCAAGGGCTGGATGGTGAAGCTCGACGCCGGGCGCAATGGCGGGCTCGAGGTCGACCCGAAATTCTTCCTCGAGACCGACGCTGCGTTCCGCCCGCATCAGGTACGGCTCGAGGGCGGCGACGCGTCCTCGGATTCCTACTGCTACGCCTGAGCAGAGGCGGCGGCACACGTGACGGCGACGATCTGGCCCTGGGCGGCCCTCGCCGGGCTTGGTGCCTTTCACGGCGTCAACCCGGCGATGGGCTGGCTCTTCGCGGTGGCGCTCGGTCTGCAAACCGGCGAGCGCGGCGCGGTGGCGCGGGCGCTGCCGCCGATCGCGCTCGGCCATGCCGCCTCGATCGCCATGGTTGCGCTGATCGTCATACTCGCGCAGACGACGGTCGAGCCGCTGCCGCTGCAGCTTGCCGCCGCTGCCGTGCTGGTCGGCTTCGGCCTTTATCGCCTGCAGCGCGGCTATCGCCACAGATTCGGCGCGGGCATGCTGGCCGGGGCGGGTGATCTCGTCGTCTGGTCGTTCCTGATGGCGACCGCGCATGGCGCCGGGCTGATGATCGTTCCTGTCCTGCTCAAGCTGCCGCTCTGCGCCGCGCCCGGCGTGGCGCTCGACGCGCATGCCACCATGATGGCGACACTCGCCGGCTCGCTCTGGACCGGGCTGTTGGCCGTCGCCGTCCACACTGCGGCGATGCTGGTGGTAGCCGGCGCGATCGCCTGGCTGGTGTTGCGCTGGCTCGGCCTCGCCGTGCTGCGCAGCGGCTGGATCAACCTGGATCTTCTTTGGAGCACGGCGCTGATCGGCGTCGGCGCGGTGTTCCTCGGCTTCATCGGCGCCGAGGTCGCGCTGTGAGCGCCGTCGCCGCGACGTTCGTGCTGACCAGGCTCGGCGATGCGCTCGGCATTGCGGTCGATGGCCTCGACCTCAACTCAACGCTTGACGGCACCACGCGCGATGCGCTGCGTCGGGCTCTCCTCGATCACCTCGTATTGTGCATTCGCGGTCAGTCTCTGCCGCCCGCCGCCTATCTCGAGGCGATGCGCGCTTTCGGCACGCCGCGGCCGCAGACGCGCGTCGCGTCGCAGCATCCGGAGATCGGGGAGATCATGATCCTCTCGAGCGAGGACCGCGACGAGATGGGCGATGGCGACCGCGTCGTCGTCGGCGCCCATTGGCACAGCGACGACAGCTACAGAGCGGTGCCGTGCTCGCTGACGATGCTGTACGCCCTCGCCGTTCCGCCCATCGGCGGCGACACTCAATTCACCAACATGTACGCGGCTTATGAGGATCTGCCGGAAGCGATGAAGCGGCGCATCGCCGGGCTGCGGGTCGTCCACAAATATGATTCGAGCCGCAAGAGCACGCGCATCATGACGCTCAAGCCGGGCGATGCCGCGCAACTCCCGGACGTTACGCACCCGCTGGTGCGCACTCATCCGGAGACCGGGCGCAAGGCGCTCTACTTGAATCCCAACCGGATGGAGCGGGTCGCCGGCATGGAGCGCGCCCAGAGCGACGCGCTGCTCGATGAGCTGACGGCGCATGCCATTGCGCCGCGCTACCAGTACCGCCACCAGTGGCGGGCGGGCGACATCCTCATCTGGGACAACCGCTGCACCATGCACAAAGCCAACGGCGACTATCCCAGCAGCGCACGGCGCCTCATGCATCGCATCATCGTCGCAGGCACGGTACCGGCATAGGTGCCGCCGGACGGCCAGTCCTCAGTACAAGCGGCAGCGAGCGGAGCGGGCGAGATATCACGCATGTCTGGCAAAGGGCTGTTGTCGGCGCTATCACTAGCGCCGCGGTTTAGCAGTAGCGTCGGCCCGATCCCGCCGTGTAACCTGATCGGGTCACCCACCGCCAGGAAAAACGCACCGAGGGAGGCAAGTCCATGAAATTTTCCCGCAGGCAGATTCTTGCCGGCGTTGCTGTATCGCCGGCCGTCTTGACCAGCGCGCGCTTCGCCCGCGCCGCCGAAGCCAAGACGCTGAAGATCAGCCATCAATTCCCCGGCGGCACCATCGACACCGGCGATTTCCGCGACCGGCTGTGCCGCAAATTCGCCGCCGACGTCGAGAAGCGCACCAACGGCGCGCTCAAATTCGACATCTATCCCGGCTCGTCGCTGATGAAGACGGTGGCGCAGTTCTCCGCCGTGCGCAAAGGCGCGCTCGATCTGAGCCTCTATCCGCTCGCCTATGCCGGCGGCGAGGTACCCGAGGTCAATATCGGCCTGATGCCCTGTCTTGTCACCACCTACCAGCAGGGTCTTGCGTGGAAGAAGGCGCCGATCGGGCAGGAGCTGGTGGCGGCGCTCGACAAGAAGGGCGTCAAGATCGTCACCTGGATATGGCAGGCGGGCGGCGTCGCCTCGCGCGCGGGCGCGATCGTCAATCCGAACGACGTCAAGGGGCTCAAGGTCCGCGGCGGCAGCCGTGAGATGGATCTGATGCTCAAGGAAGCCGGCGGCATCATCTCCAGCGTGCCGTCGAACGAGATCTATCCGGCGATGCAGACGGGCTCGCTCGACGCCGCCGTGACGTCCTCGACCAGCCTCATCAGCTTCCGCCTCGAGGAGATCTCGAAGAACGTCACCAGCGGCGTCAAGGGCAGCTTCTGGTTCATGCTCGAGCCGCTGATCATGTCGAAGGAGATCTTCGACGGCCTGACCCCGGACCAGCAGAAGGTCGTCACGCAGGTCGGCGAGGAACTGGAGAAGTTCGGCCTCGACGCGGCCAAGCAGGACGATGTCGAGCTGGCGAAAGTCTACGAGAAGGCCGGGGTGAGGGTCAGCGACTTCAGCCCGGCCGCGCTCGCGAAGTGGCGGAGCATCGCCGAGCAGACGGCGTGGACGGACTTCGCCAACCGCAATGCCGACTGCGCCCGCCTGCTCAAGCTGGCGGAAGCCGTCACGGCGTGAGGGTTCCGACCGAGTTCGACGCCAGCGCGCCCGTCGATATTCCCTCGGCGGGCGTGCTCGGCGGGCTCCAATCGCTGCTGAGCACGCTCAATACTTTCCTCATCATCATCAGCGCCATCGCCGCCTTCGCGGCGGGGCTGGTGCTGACCTGGGAAGTGGCGGGCCGCTATTTCTTCAAGATCCCCAGCGACTGGCAGGACGAGCTGTCGATCTTCCTGCTGGTCGGCGCCACCTTCCTGTCGGCGGCCTGGATCCAGGCGCGGCGCGGCCATGTCGGCATCGACGCGCTGGCGCATATCCTGCCGTCCGCCGCCGACCGCGTCCGGCGCTTCGTCGCCGATGTCGTGTCGCTGGCCTTCTGCGCCTTCTTCTGCTGGCGCTGCTGGGCGCTGCTGATGGAAGCGTGGGAGGAAGGCCAGATCACCGGCTCCGCCTGGGGCCCGCCGCTGTGGATTCCCTACGGGCTGATGACGGCGGGGATGAGCGTGCTGGTGGCGCAGCTCGTGCTGCAAGTGTTGGCGCAGCTCTCGCCCGCGGAGCGCTGATGAGCCTCCTCGCGATCGGCCTTCTCTATGGCGGCGCGACGCTCGTTGCGCTCTTCTCGGGCGTGCCGATCGCCTTCGCGCTGGGCACCGTCGCGGTCGGGTTCATGGTGTTCTTCATGCCCGGCGCCTCGGTCGCCACCGTCGCGCAGAACGTCTATGAGGAAATGGCGAGCATCACGCTCCTCACCATCCCGCTCTTCATCCTCAAAGGCGCGGCGATCGGCAAGTCGCGCGCCGGCAGCGATCTCTACGCGGCGCTCCACGCCTGGCTGCATCGCATTCCCGGCGGTCTCGGTGTCGCCGTCGTCGTGGCCTGCGGCCTGTTCGCGGCGATGGCCGGATCGAGCGCCGCGACCTGCTCGGCGATCGGCAGCTCGGGCATCCCGGCGATGCGCCAGCGCGGCTACTCGCCGGGCTTCGCCGCCGGCCTGGTCGCCGCCGGCGGCACGCTCGGCATTCTGCTGCCGCCGTCGATCACGCTCATCCTCTACGCCGTCGCCGCCGAGCAGTCGCTCGGCCGCGTGTTTCTCGCAGGCATCGGCCCCGGCCTGCTGCTGACGACGATGTTCGCGATCTACGCCATGTTGCGCCACCAAAGCGAATACCGCCGCGCCTGGCGTGTCGCGCAGGCCGGGGGCGCCCGCTCTGCCATCATCGCCGACGATCATTTCACGCTGCGCGAGCGCCTGCGCGCGGTGCCGCGCATCCTGCCCTTCCTCATCCTGCTGCTCGGTGTGATGTTCGCGCTCTATGGCGGCATCGCCACGCCGTCGGAGACCGCCGGGCTCGGCGCGATCCTGGCGCTGGCGCTGATCGCCGCCGTCTACGGCGCATGGCGCTTGAGCGACGTCAAGCCGATCTTCGAGAGCACGCTCGGCGAGAGCGGTATGCTCATGCTGATCATCGGCATGAGCCTGCTCTACAGCTACGTCATGAGCTACCTGCACATCTCGCAGGGCGCGGCCGAGTGGGTGGTCGCGCTGCACCTGTCGAAATGGCTGCTGTTCACGGCGATTGCGCTGATGGTGGTGGTCCTCGGATTCTTCCTGCCGCCGGTCAGCATCATCCTGATGACCGCGCCCATCATCCTGCCGCCGCTGCGCGCCGCCGGTTTCAACCTCGTCTGGTTCGGCGTCGTCATGTCGATGATCATGGAGATGGGGCTCATCCATCCTCCCGTCGGCCTCAACATCTTCGTCATCAACAAGATCGCGCCGGATATCGGGCTCAAGGACATCGTGCTGGGCACGCTGCCCTTCGTCTTCATGATGACGGCGGCGATCGTGCTGCTCTGCGTGTTCCCGCAGATCGCGACCTTCGCGCCTGACTTCGTCTACAATAAGTGACGGGCGCGGCCGTGCCGCCGCGCGCGCGCCTCGATGGCTACCGTTCAGCGCATGTGGGAAAGGCCGCTCGCGCGGCCTTTCCCTTGCGCGATGATAGAGCGGTCTACGTCTCGATCGGCTCCAGCTCCTTGGGTGCCGGGGCGCGCGGCGGCGCCTCGGTGAAGGAGAAGCCGAGCTTGTCGCCCTCGCGGGTGACCCGGACGATGCCGCCCTTGGTGAGCTTGCCGAAGAGCAGCTCCTCGGCGAGCGGCTTCTTGATGTGCTCCTGAATGATGCGGCCCAGGGGACGCGCGCCGAACAGGCGGTCGTAGCCCTTCTCGGCGAGCCATTTGCGCGCCGCCTCGTCGAGCTCGATCGTGACGTTGCGGTCGGCCAGCTGCTCCTCGAGCTGGAGGATGAACTTGTCGACGACGCGGCCGATGGTGTCGGCCGAGAGCGCGGCGAAGGACACGACGGCGTCGAGCCGGTTGCGGAATTCCGGCGTGAACATCCGGTTGATCGCCTCCTGGTCGTCGCCGGTGCGCACATCGCTACCGAAGCCGATCGCCGGCTTCGCCAGCTCGGACGCGCCGGCATTGGTGGTCATGATCAGGATGACGTTGCGGAAATCCACCGACTTGCCGTTGTGGTCGGTGAGTTTCCCGTAATCCATCACCTGCAGCAGGATGTTGAAGAGATCGGGATGCGCCTTCTCGATCTCGTCCAGCAGCAGCACGCTGTGCGGATGCTGGTCGACCGCGTCGGTGAGCAGGCCGCCCTGGTCGAAGCCGACATA
>DASWFH010000033.1:0-2378 GCA_036394355.1 Allostellaceae bacterium
CGCGATCATCGACATGAAATTCATGCTTCTGCCCGTGGGTGATGGTAGGCCGCTGGCGAAAGGAGACCCGTATCCATCCGGCGTGGGCCGCAGTGCCGCCTGTCTGCTGAACGTTCCGGTATTGGGCCTACACGGGGTGGAGGATACCGTCGGATCCGAGCGTTTCGATCGCTTTGACGAGATTGAGGCCGCGATGGAGGCGGAACCATTCTCCGGTGTGGCGATGCCACTGGATGTCGAAGCGGTCGGGGCTGATCCAGTCGAGGCGAGCGAAGGGCGCGTCGAACTCCTCGCCGAGATTTTCCGGGAAGCCGGAGCGGTAGCGCTGGATGAAGCGATACTTGGCGCCATGCCATTTGCCGAGGATATCGACGGGATAGTTGAACTCCGTCGGCCGGATGGACGGCAGGAAACGCGGCTTCAGGAATTCGTCGATGAATCGTTCGCAGGCTGCGGTAACGCGAGCCCTTTCGGCCTCGGAGAATGCGGCGCTGGGCTTAAGCGGCTTGCGCATGGCTCACAATCGCCTTTCGCCAGTTCCACGGCAGCAACTCGTCGAGCCGATGAGCCGGATGCGCGGCGATGCGCTTGAGCACGTCGGCGAGCCACGCCTGCGGATCGACACCGTTCATCTTTGCCGTGACGATGAGGCTGTACATGTCTGCGGCGCGTCGGCCTCCGCGGTCGGATCCGCAGAATAACCACGATTTCCGCCCAAGCGCGACGCCGCGCAGCCCACGCTCGGCGGCGTTGTTGGACATGCACACGCGTCCGTCGTCGAGGAACAGCGTGAAAGCCGGCCAGCGCTTGAGCATGTACTGGATCGCCTTGGCGAGGTCGTGCCCGCGCGACAATTTGGCCGCCCGCTCGCGCATGTAGGTCATAAGAGCGTCGACCAGAGGCCGGCTTACGGCGCGTCGAACCGCGAGACGCTCTTCGGGGCTCTTGCCGTTGATCGACCGCTCGATGGCAAACAGCGCGTCGATGCGGCGCACCACCTCGATGGCGATCGGCGAGAGCGGGATCTCCTTCTTTCCCGCGGCCTTGCGGCGTGCGTTCTCCTCGATATCGGCCATGGCGAAGAACGGGCGGCGCGCATGCACCCAACACGCCGCTTCCCGGATCGGACCCGGCTTGCGGTCCGCCAGATACAGCTTGTTGTAACCGTCATAGGCGTCCGCTTGGAGGATGCCTGCGTAGCCCGCCAGATGGGCCTGCGGATGCTCGCCCCGGCGGTCGCGCGAGTAATGGAAGATCGCGGCGGGCGGCCCGGCGCCGCCGAACGGCTTGTCGTCGCGAACATAGATCCAGAGCCGGCCGGTGTCGGTCTTGCCTTTCGCCAGCACCGGCACGGTCGTGTCGTCGCCGTGAAGACGCTCGGCCGCCATGACATGGGCCTCGACGAGGCGCCGGAGGGGATCGAGCGCCACGCAGACGGCGCCGACCGCGTCGGCCATGGTGGACAGCGCGATCGGCGCGCCCTCAAGCGCATAGCGCTCGGCCTGCCGGTTCAGAGGCTGGTGCTGGCCGAACTTCTCGAACACGATCATCGCCAGCAGGCTCGGACCCGCCCACCCCCTCGGGATCACATGAAACGGCGCCGGCGCCTGGCTGATCGTCTCGCAGTCCCGGCAGGAGAACTTCTCCCGCACCGTCTCGATCACCTTCCACCGCCGGGGCGTCGTCTCGAGCGTCTGCGTCACGTCCTCGCCGAGCTTGCGCAGGCGCTTACCACCGCAGCACGCGCAGGCGGTCGGCGGATCGATCACCACCCGCTCGCGCGGCAGATGATCGGGGAACGTGTCGCGCTCGGCGCGGCGGCGGGTGAAAGCGCGGACCGTCGTCGTCCGGGCGGCCGCCTGTTCCGCCGCCAGTTCGTCTTCCGTGGCGCTGGTTTCGAGCTCTTCAAATTCGAGCGCCAGTTGGTCGATCAGCCGCGCCGAGCGCTCCGACCGCTGCCCGTAGACCTGGCGCTCGAGCTTGGCGATCCTGAGCTTCTGCGCGGCGATCAGCGCCATGTCCTCCGAGGCTTTCGCCCGCGCGACCGCCAGCTCCGCCGCGACTTCCAGGCGCCTCGCGCGCTCAGCGATCAACGCCGCCTTCAGGGCGGCGACATCGTCAGGAAGAGCCTCGGAAGCGGGATCCATGAAGCGAAGGGAATCATAGTTTTCGCGATTCGAGGCGCCCTAAAATACGTGTGACCTCATGTTTTTCTTCGCCTGCCCAGCGCTCACCGACGCGCTCACCCGGCGCTTTTGGGCCGCCACGTCAGTTGTGGATTCCGCCAGTCGATCCCTTCGAGCATGTAGGCCATCTGCGCCGCCGAGATCGACACGACGCCCTCCTTCGCCGACGGCCAGATGAACTTTCCCCGGTCG
>DASWFH010000034.1:0-2234 GCA_036394355.1 Allostellaceae bacterium
GGACGATCGGATCTTCGGTCACGGCTCGACCCTCATTCGGTGATGATGGTGAAGCGGCCCTCGCCCTTCACGACATCGGCAAAGCCGCCGTCATTCTGGATCGAAAAGACCAGAATCGGAATGCCGTTCTCTCGCGCCAGCGAAATCGCCGTCGCGTCCATCACCTGCAGGTCGCGGGACAGGACGTCGAGATAGCTCAGCCGCTCGTAGCGCGTCGCCGCGCGGTCCTTGAGCGGATCGGCGGAATAGACGCCGTCGACCTTGGTCGCCTTCAAGAGCGCGTCGCACTCCATCTCCGAGGCGCGCAGCGCCGCCGCCGTGTCGGTGGTGAAGAAGGGATTGCCGGTGCCGGCGGCGAAGATCACCACCCGTCCCTTCTCCATGTGGCGGATGGCGCGGCGGCGGATATAGGGCTCGCATACGGCCTGCATGCTGATGGCCGAGAGCACGCGCGTCACCACGCCGTAGCGCTCGAGCGCGCTCTGCACGGCGAGCGAGTTGATGACGGTGGCGAGCATGCCCATGTAATCGGCCGTCGCCCGCTCCATGCCCTGGGCCGCGCCCTTGAGGCCGCGGAAGATGTTGCCACCGCCGATGACCAGCGCGATCTGCACGCCGAGCTGGTTGACCGATTTCACTTCCCGGGCGATGCGGCCGATGATCTTGGGATCGAGCCCGTAGCTCTGATCCCCCATCAGGGCTTCGCCCGACAGCTTCAACAGGACGCGGCGGTATTTGGGGGAGACGGAGGGTGTGTCGGTCAAATCCGCTGGCATAGCGCTCCCGGCTTCATCGAAGCGGCGGCGGGCATGATACACGAGGCGCCGGGCCTCGTCTCCCCTCCCCGGCCGCCGCTCTAAGACGGCTCCTTGGCAATGTCCTCGCCCAGGGCGAAGCGGACGAAGCCCGTCACCCGCACGGGAGCGCCGATCTCCTTGGCCACGGCGTCGACCACCTGCTTGACGCGGCTCTCCTCGTCGCGGACATAGGGCTGCTCCAGGAGCACGACATCCTCATAGAACTTGCGCAGCCGCCCCTCGACCATCTTGTCGAGGATAGCCTCGGGCTTGCCGCTGGCGCGCGCCTGCTCGCGCAGCACGTCGCGCTCACGCTCGAGCGCCGTCTTGTCGACCGACGCGACGTCGAGGAACTGTGGGTTGCGCGCCGCGACATGCATGGCGATCTCGCGGCCGACCGCGGCAAGCTTGCCGTGGTCGCCCGTCGATTCGAGCGCGACGAGCACGCCGATCTTGCCCAGTCCCGGCGCCAGCGAGCTGTGCACATAGGCAACCACGACGCCGTGCTTCACCTCGAGACGGCGGGCGCGGCGCAGCGCCATGTTCTCGCCGATGGTGGCGATCATGTGCGTGAGCTCGTCGCCGATAGTGCGGCCGCTGCCGGGGAATGGCGCCCCCTTCAGCCGCTCGAGGTCGTCACCGGAGCCGAGCGCCGCTTCGGTGACGGTGCGGACGAAATGCTGGAAGATGTCGTTGCGCGCGACGAAGTCGGTCTCGCTGTTGATCTCGACAAGCGCGCCGACCTTGCCGCGAGTCGCCGCGCCGACCAGCCCCTCCGAAGCGACGCGCCCAGCCTTCTTGGCGGCGGCGGCGAGACCTTTCTTGCGCAGCCAGTCGACCGCGACTTCGAGGTCGCCGGCGGCCTCGCCCAGCGCGCGCTTGCAATCCATCATGCCGGCACCGGTCTTCTCACGCAGCTCCTTGACCAGCGCAGCGGTGATCTCGGCCATGGATTCTCTCTCTTTCCCTCGGGCTCTATCCTAAAAGAACGGCGGCTCGAGCCGCCGCCGCTCCTCGTTCCATCGCGGCGCGACTCAGGCCGGCGCTTGCGCCTCTTCCGACCCGGCTTCGACAACGGCTGGCTCGGGCGCCGGCACCTCGGCGGGCGGCTCTTCCTGCGCGCCGACATCGGCACCGCTGCCGGCAAGCTCGGCCTGGAGGCCGTCCAGCACCGCCCCCGACACCAGCTCGCAATAAAGATGGATGGCGCGCATCGCATCGTCATTGCCGGGGATGGGATAGGCGATGCCATCAGGCGACGAATTGCTGTCGAGCACGGCCACCACCGGCACCTTCAGCTTGTTGGCCTCCTGGACGGCGATCGCTTCCTTGTTGGTGTCGATGATGAACAGGATGTCCGGCAGCCCGCCCATCTCCTTGATGCCGCCCAAGGCGCGCTCGAGCTTGTCGCGGTCGCGCGTCAGCTCCAGAAGCTCG